>NZ_CAJPGY010000008.1:0-240443 GCF_905339915.1 Burkholderia sp. BCC1985 | reverse complement strand
GTCTTCATAGGGTGTAGCGGCTAAGTTGTAATGGCTTTGACATGGGGTCGGTATTCAAAATCTCGAATATTCTGCAGGGCCGTCACTGCAGTGGACCAACCCGACTCAGTCTGAACCAGACAAATCGGGGCCCAATTCTGCTTCAATCTGGTCAATGGATGGCAATCCTGCTTCCAGCGACGCGGGGACGTCACGGAGGAGCTGGTATTCGGCGACGCCCATCGGATTTGCCATGCCACGCAACGCATACTCGGCAACCAAACGGTTCTTTTCCCGGCACAGGAGCAGCCCAATGGTCGGATGATCATCAGGCGACTTCAACTCCGAGTCGACCGCGGACAGGTAAAAGTTCAGTTGCCCGGCATATTCGGGACGGAACGGTGTTGCCTTCAGCTCTACCACCACGTAGCTGCGAAGCTTCAGGTGGTAAAACAGCAGGTCGATGAAGAATTCGTCGCCGCCGACTTCAAGCCGATACTGCCGGCCTACGAACGCGAAGCCGGCGCCAAGCTCGAGTAGAAAGCGAGTAATGTGCCGCGTCAGCCCCTGCTCGATATCGCGTTCTTGAGCATCTTCGGACAATCCAAGGAAGTCGAAGATGTACGGATCTTTGAGCGCTTCGCGCGCCAGATCTGATTGATGAGGCGGCAAGCGAGCGTCGAAATTGGTTACGGCCGCACCCGCCCGCGCATGTGCTTGCGTGTCAATTTGCATCGCGAGAACGTTGCGGGACCAGCCGTGCTCAAGTGCCTTGCCCGCGTACCAATCGCGGACCGCCGGATCCTTTGCTTTGTCGAGCAAGGTACAGAGATGAAACCACGGCAATTGTGCAGCAGGCTGCTGCACAAATTCCGATGATGGCCATGCTTGCGCTAGAGCCCGCATGTATTTCAGATTGCGCGGAGAGAATCCCCGCATGTCGGGAAATGCAGCCTTTAGGTCCTGAGCCAGCCGATCGATGACTTTTGTCCCCCACCCTTGTCGCTCCTGGCGTTCGAGAATGTCGCTACCGATCTGCCAGTACAGTGTCACCAGCTCGCGATTCACGCTTGCGGCGGCACGTGCACGGGTAAGCTCGACCCGCTGCTTGAGCTCCGTGAGCCAGCGGCGATAGTCTTCGTCACCCTGCAGGGTAAGGGAATTTGTCATCCAGCCTTTCGTTTGCAGTGTCGTAGTCAAAAAGATAGTGGGCATTATCCCGGCTGCAACCGGTATGAGGCAATGCCTCGCCGAACCGAAGGGAAATTTGATCAAGCCCTATATGGACCATTCCCAACACCGCCTTCGCCATGCCCCAGATCGATCCCTAGCGACGCGTCGAAATGCTGCCGATTTTTCCAGCGGGTACTTTACTTTTACTCGATCAAGCGCGCGTGGAATTTCCCGATCTCCGCGCGACGGCGTTTCTCTTCGGCCGTCACGTATTCGGACGTCGTCTGCAGCGAAGCATGCCCGAGCAACTGCTGCACGACGTCGAGCGGTACGTCGGCGGCCACCGACTGCGTGCCAAACGTGTGGCGGAACGCATGGGGCGATAGGTCGGTGAGGCTCTGACGCTCCGACTCGGTCAAATCTGTCAATTTTTCGAGCAACTGTCAATCGCCCACTGGACGAGACCTCGCGCGCCGCGCACCGAATAGCCGGGCAGTATCTTCTGGGTCGCACTGTCGCTGGCGTCGTACTTGCGCGCGAACTTTTCGCGTTCCCGCGGGGTGCGCGGAATGACCAGCGGCGCGATCAGGGCGCCGTCCGTTGATCCCGCACCGTCGGGCGCGTCGAAGTCCAGCCCCCGGTCCCGCCAGTGGGCGCGCAGCGCGTCGATACACGTGCCGCTGATCGGCACGAAGCGCTCCTTGCGCCGCTTGCCGATGACCCGTAGCTCCCAGGTGGCCGGAATCTCGCCATCGGCCGGATGTAGCTCGAGCGCATCCCGCGACGCGGCGCTCGCTTCGGCAATGCGCAGGCCCGCGTCCCCCATCATCAGCAGCAGCGCGCGGGCTGCCCGCCAACGCGGCGCCTGCGGTCCGACTCCCTCGCTCCAGTCAGCCAGCGCGGCGCGTGTGCGCGTCCACAAATCGAACGGCAGCGCTCGGCCCATGTGCAGGCGTTTGGCGTGCTTGACGGGCTTCGGGTCGACGACGGCCGCCCACGGATTGCCCGCGAGGTAGCGGACCTTGACCAGCCACTCGAAGGCTGCGCGAATCGCGCGCACCGCGCACAACTGGCTGTCGAGCGACAGGCCGCCGAGGCCGAACGGCCGCCAGCGGCCGGAGGCCCGCGACACGGGCAGCCCGATAAACGCGGCCGATGGCGCGGCGAGAAATGCCTTGTACGCCTCGCAATCCTCGACCTGCATTGACGACAGCGCGACCCTACGCTCGACGATTGCCCACAACAGCAGCCGTTCGAGCTCGCGCCGATACGCGCGCTGCGTCGCGTCCTGGCCGGTGTAGCGGCTCAGGTAGGCGCGCACGGCCGCGAGATCGTGCGACGCCCGGATGTACGGAACCACCACCGTCCGATTCGAGCCCGCCGCGCCGGACAGCGGATGCGGCACCGCGAGCCGCTCGAGGGGTACCAGCTGCCCGCGCGTGGGTTCAACGGTTTGCCCCGGCAGCACCAGCGGCTCGGCGGTATCGACGTCGACATCGACCGATTGACCGATCGTGTCGGCATGGCGGCGCAGCCACGTGACCAGCACGCGCGCGCGGCCGGCGCCGATGCGCGGCACCGAGCGCCACCAGCTGCCGCCGCGGCGATTGCAGAACGCGACCAGCTCGCCGAGCGTCACGACGCCCTCGCCGGCCAGCCGATCGGCGATGAGCGGTCGCCACCATCGGCTCACCGGATGGTCGGCGGCCGGAGTCGCGGCGGCCCACGCGCCGGCGGCCTGCTCGATCATCTGCAGGGACACCGGTGTCAGGCGGGGTTCGCCATACTTGGCGGTCGACGCCTGCAGGTGCGACATCAGCACCGCCGAGCCCTCTCGCAGCGCGTGCGCCACGAGGTCGTCGCGCATCGTGCGCAGCAGGCGCTCGACGTCGAGCGACTCGGTCGTGTCGGCGTCGAAGTAGCGCCGCGCGTGATCGACACACCTTTCACGCGGGCGCGCAACGCCCTGAACTCGGTCCGGCTATACGTTTGAAGCGCTGGCAGCGTGAGCTGCTGCGGTTGGTTCACCATCGATCAGGCCGCTACGGCGCGCGCGCGGGCACGCGGCTTCGCCGTGGGGAAAAACGCTCCCCATTGCTCCGGGGTGGCCCGGTCAATGATCTCGATCGCGACGGCTCGCGCGGCGTCGATCGAGCCTCCATGATGCGCCCCAAGCTGCGCCCCGGTTCCACATCAGATACCGAGAACAGCGCCGGCGTATGCGGATCCGACAGCGTGCTGCGGTGCACGGCCCAGGTCCGGCCGCGATGCTCGAAAGCGACGCCGATCGTCTTGGCCCACCGATCTTCATGCAGGGCGAGGTAGAACACGATCCCATCGACACGTTGCGGCGGGGGAATTTTCTGCGAGGGTTTTGCAGCCATGAGTGAGCTCTCGTGAATGGATTTAATGCCGGGACGCCGGCGCAGCACGTTCCGTCGCGGTGCCGCGCGTCGCCGCTCGATCCACTCAGGCACCTTCCGGGGCGACGCCGAACGCTTCGGTGCAGGGAGCCCCTTCCTTTCCCGGCGCTGCTGAAGCTTCGTGGCAACCGGCCGGTTCAAGCCGTAGACCGGAATCAGGTACAGCGACAGCAGGACCAGCGTGACCAGGGCCGTCAGCACCGCCGTCAACCCTGCACCGAGCCCAGCGTAGATCGTCTGTGACGCCTCGATCTTCCAGCCCTCGTACTCCGAGAACCGCTTCACCGCTTCATGGCAGCCTCCAGGCGCAACTTCGTCAACGGTTTCCTATGAGCCTTTCGATGCGTCCGGCATCGCTTGCACCGCGTTCCTGCTCAGCAGGGGCATGAAACGCTCCTCGCCGAGTTCGACGCAGCGCGCTATCAGCCCGAAGGCGAACTCGACATTCCGCATTGACGGCCCGAAGACAGCTTTAGCCCTACCATCTGGCTGCTCCTCGAGCACGCTATCAGTTCCGGCCATTGTTGCGTGCGATGCCATCATCGACAGCCCGCGGTAGGCGGAGGCGTAGAGGTAACCGAGCCCGGCGCGCTGCGCGGCAGCGAAGGCATCCAGCGCTGCCTTCGGCTTATCGACCTCCTCCTCAACCTGGCGCAACAGCGCGATTTGGCTTTCGGTCAAGTGACCTCCCTGAGATCCCTCTCTGATCATGGCCCGGGCTTGTTTTCGGCGCTCGAAGTCATGGCCGTCGGCGAGGCTCTCGAAAACGCTCGGATCCACGAGCGACGCTGCGCCGAAGAAGAGGAACTCGAAGCCGCTTCGCAAGAGAGTGAGAGCTTCGGGGGCCATGCCGCGCTCTGCAAGAAGTAGGCTCCCCTGGCATGCGCCGAGGCATCGTACCCAGAATGAAAGCGCTAGGGTTTCGTGTGGCGCGTAGTGCGACACGTCGGCAAAGAACAGGCACGCTGTGACGCGATCGGAGACCGCCTCGGCTTTAGCCACGCTTGCGGCAAGTTCAGCGCGCAACTGCCGGCGGCACGATTCGATCTCTGGCGAGAGAAATCCCTTGGCGGCGATGTCGGTGCGATTGACCATCATAATCGTGGCTCGTGTTGCGGATAGAAACGGACGATCAAGGAATCGCTTGATCGCCAATCAGGTAGCCCGAAATGGCGTCGTGGAGGCGCGCAGGCACGGGACCAGTGCCGGTCGCTCGAGTTGTAGCATGCGCAGCGTGGCTCGCTGAGACAACGGGTTGTGTGTCGGACCGAGGATGATGCTGTGTACCAGCTTATCTAGCCCGAAATCAGGGGCCGTTATCCCCTGCAGCGGCGCGAATCGGAATTTTAACTTTGGTTGCACGCCACTGGGACCGATCCAGTAACTGAACATGCTCTTAAGTGTGTTCGCGTGGTCCATATTAGGAAAATAAACTACTCGCCACTCCTGCTCCTCGGAGAAGCCATGGTGCTTGGAGAACAGCGAAGCCTGCAGGAGCCTCTGAAAGAGCACCGCGGCCACCATGCCAACATTATTCGTGTTGACGGGCAAGCGCTGCAGGGTGGTCGTGAACCGGTCGAGCCGCTGATTGATCCAAGCCAGACGGGCTTCACGGCTCAGGTATTCGACCGGCGCGATCATCAACGGGGATTGCTCATTTAAAGTCAACTGCTCGGTATCGAAAACTATCGCGGCACCGCTTCCGTTACCACCGTAACCTCGCCACATGGACAGGCGGCCATCGGCGTCCTTGGCCGGATCGTGCTCGGAGAAGCAGGCTACGTACGTGTCAAAAGCGTGTTCGCTATCAAAGCGATGCTTACAGGCATCGAGCTGGCTGATGAAGGCGTTATGGCAACCCAGCGCTTCGCAAGTGCGGAACAGATCTTTGTGCGCACGGACCGCCTGCATGCCATGCTGCAGCCCGTAATACAGCTCCTCATGATCGTTCATGCTGAGCGGGTTGGAAAACCACAGCTCTTCGCCTGTCAGGATATTGCGCAGATTTTCGACTGACGTGTAATGCGCGAGTAGCGGTCGTTTGTGTGGCAGATGCTTGCGCGCATCAACGTCAGAGTACAAGCACTTGGACAACGCGCCAATCAAAAAGTCTACAGAAGTCGTGTCGGGCATGAGGGAAAATAACAGTCAATAACAGAAGGGCCAGATATAGCGCAGAGTTGCTGACGCGACCATACGCATCCGTGCGTCGGCACGGCCGGCGTTTTCCTATTTACCTGTAATCTGGTCCGCGATGGGCCAATCGGGCACTTGTGGTCGCATCTTTCGGCCAACTTCCAACTCTGATTTTTTCCCCGCCAAGTACGCGGTTTTCGACCAGTCGGTTTCGGTAGTAGAGGCGATGTCGAGGCCGGCGTGCTGCCGCAGTCGGTCTGCAACGGTAGAGACCCGGAGCCCCAGCATCGCATATCCGTGCCGACGCTCCCAAAAGTATTCCGAGAAATCGGGCGGGTCGTCGAATTCGCCGACACCAGCAATATGTCGATTCAGCGATTCGATGTGATACGGCAGACTCATGATCTCGTCCATCAGGCGAGGGGGGAGCACCTTCCAATTGACGGCCAACGTCAACGGTCCAAAAGTCGGCGTTGCTACCGTGGCCTCGTAGTAACCCCCTTTCTCCTGCTGGTTGGCCATAGCTTGTTCCGTCATCGTCGACCACGGAGACACAACCATCGACAAATCGTTGCAGATGGGCGCTCACGATAATTGCCAAGTATGTAACGTCCTTCACGTACTGATCCGTCTCCCGCCGTATCTCACGTCGTGATGTCAGCTCCGCCCCAAGCCAAACTCCCCCTAGGCCTGCGGCGGCGGACACAATGCTCGGAAGGAAACCCCAATCCATCGTCGTCGTCCTATTTCGTACGGTTTTCCACTGCCTGCGAGGCCGGCGCTTGTCCATACCTCTATCGTGGATCATGACCCGCCCCACGTGTCTCGCCGTTTGCGGCCATGTCACCTATATGAACGCGTCCCGTTTGCAACAGTTCTCGTGTGTTCCGACAGACAGGATGGGCTGCAGCTCTATATCCGGCCTTGATGCAGTCGATACTGCCGCTGCGGGCCCCTATGAAATCCGCTGGCCCGCGCCTCATTCTCCGAACGAGCTCAAAGCTCTTGGTGACATTCAGGCTTGGCGGGCCCAGGTCCTACCTGGCTCGTCATCACACTCGATTGCTGCGCAACCTTTCGACGTTCACCCTACCCTGTGTAAATGTTGATCTTCTACCTCGCAGGAACCGATCAGGCTGGTTTCACGCTGATGTAGTCCTTTCGATACGCTCGCTCATGAGCGAGTACCGCCCAGATCGTTCGCGCCATCTTGTTGGCCAGTGCAACGATCACCACATTCGTCGGCCGCCGCTTCTTGATCTGCTCAACCCACGGCCCAGGCTCCTTCGCGTGCGTCAGTACGCTGCGCGCGCCGTGAATCAGCAACGTCCGCAGATACGTGTCGCCTCTCTTGCTGATTCCATGCAGATTCACCTTGCCGCCAGAACCTGTCTGCTTGGGCACCAGACCCGCCCACGCCGCAAATTCCCGCCCCGATCTGAACGCTTTCGGATCGCCCATCATGGCCACTGCGGCGGTCGCCGTCAGCAACCCCACGCCAGGAATCTCGCTGATCGCCTGCACCGCCCGGTCTTCCTTCTTCCATTCGCGCATCCGACGCTCGATCTCGGCAACCTGCTCGTCCAGTCTCGCCAACCCGCTCCACTGCTCGCGCAACGTTTCGATCAGCGCCGCTGGCAGACGCTCCGCGATCCGGCCAAGTGCCGCCGGTATCTCCTTGTCCAGTGCCGCCCGGCCACGGCTCATCACCTCGCCGTATTCCGTCAGCAGTCCACGCAGCCCGTTGATCTGCATCGTGCGGAACTTCACCAACTGCTCCCGCATCCGATGCAGCGCTAACATCGCCTGCTGCATTTCCGTCTTCACCGCTATCGGCTTGCCCGGCTGCTGCACTGCCAGCCATATCGCTCTCGCGTCTGCCGCATCGTTCTTGTTACGGATGTTGAATGCCTTCACGAACTCCGCCGGCATCAGTCTGACCTCATGACCCATCTGCTTTAGCACTCGGGCCCAGTGGTGCGCACCGCCACACGCCTCCATCCCAATTACGCACCGATCACGATTCACGAAGTGCTCCAGGAACTTCGCTCGCTTGATCGCCTTGTTCACGATCTCGCCGCTTGTCTGATCAACGTAATGCACCTGGAACACGTTCTTGGCGATATCAACGCCCACGGCCATACTGTTCATCGTGGATCCTCCGGTTGCCGGGAAATGCGTGCATTTTCCACCTGGGCACATCGATGCCGTTGGCCCGTGAGGATCCACCCCTCTCTTGCTCTCACGTGGGTGGGTGGGACGCGTTCATTTCAATTCTCCAGTGGGCGTCGTGACCGCGGATGTTTTGGTTTCTTCTGTGTGTATCTGAACCGCGCGGGTAACAGCTACGCTCTCGACCGGGCAGAGGGTAGCGAAGACACCAAGCGTTGTACCGACGAAATACAACGTCAGGTATAGCGTTCGGTTGGCACGCTCGGTGAGCGTCCTCCCCCCCATAGTTTGGATGTCCCAGCCTCGAACGAAAACCGTGCCCCACAGAAGGATTGCAGCGGCTGCAGCCTGAAGCCCCAACTGCCAATCCGAGGGCAACGAATTCCCAAAAACTTTTGCGAGGGCGGCAATCGAAGCGCCCAATGCGAGCGCTACAGCGACCATCGCGGCCGATCGCCAGAACGCGCATCGAACCAACGCCGCCCGTTCAGACGGGGTTGTCGGGTCCACGTGTTCGGCGTTAATAACTTTCAGGTGCATCTCTTCCGCAGCAAGAAACGCCGACGGCGCGAATATCATCTTCGCTGCATTTGAGAGGTCGATTGTGAGGCGTCTGATCATAACGTCTTCGCGCGTTCGAAGGGCATTTTCCGAGCGGTTAGGCGACAGTCTGTTTCTGGATGGAGCGTGTCGTGTCGAGGCCGCGCAGGTTAGTATGCTCGGTGACTGTGTATCTGGCGATCACCTTGCCCTCGGGAGTGACCTCTGCATATTCGTCGATTTCCGTCTGCCCCATCGTGCCTTTCGTGCGCGAGCGCACGTAGCGCAATTCATTGACGGAGGCGACTCCCAGTTCTTCTTTCAGGTCCATAGTTCGTTCTCGTTGAGCCGGCTTGGCCGGCGCTTCCTTAGTGCCGACGCATTGGCGTTTTCCTACAGTTCGTGGTTCGCGAGCCACATCAGCGCGCCATCGCGTTCGCTACCTGCAATAGTCGTCCACGTGCGGCCTTGTCCATCGACCGCTATGCAGCCGGGTTGCCAATGCTCCGGGTTAGCGTGCGTCGAAGACGCCTGCTGCAATCAGCCGCGTCGCGTCACCTTCGCTCACGATCGCACGCGCGGCGCCGCATGAGAATACGGGGCCGGATGGATGACCACCTTCGATTCGGGCTTTGCCGAACTCGATACAGAACGTCACCGAGTCGAGAATGATTGTGCTTGAAGGGATGTGAATTTCAACGTTGCTTACCATGGTTTTCCTCTTGTTTTCCTGGGTTCAGAACAGCCGCTCGAAAAGGATAAGGTCTATATAACCCTGGCCGGTATGGTCTTCCTTGTGCCGTTGACGAATGCGAATCTTCCCTTCGCGTTCCAACCGATCTGCAACCGCGACGTCGTGCTGGAACGCCTCCAGCCCATTCACGCCAGCCTCGGCCGGTCGCATCGAGCTATGCTGGCCGATTCCGCACGCCTCGTAGGCCTCAACTGCTGAGCTTCCCATACGACCTCCGGTTCCTAGCCATTCCCAATCGTGCAGGCCTCGATCGCGGCGTCGAACGAGGCAGTGGGCGACAGCGGACTGTCGTATACGATGCGAGCAAGCCCCGCTACGACTGCTTTCGAATCGAACCCGTGTTTCACTAGTTCATGGACAAGGTATTGATCATTCGAAAGTTCAACGGCGTCAGCCTTCTCGATTTTCAGGTCTCTCGCTTCGGCAAGCCGATAGCTAATCGCTCCGTTGTACCAGCAAACTAACGGCACGTCATGGCGCTCGTCCATTTCCTTCATGATCATTTTTTGCAGCACATTGACGTCAGTGAGCGAGCCGGCCTTCTCCAGTGTGTCGCGTCGCTGGTTCGACTCCATGATGCCCCCTATGACGGCCGAACCGACAAAGAGTACAACCACGGCCCCCACAATCACCGCGATCCAGAACAACATCCCATGACTCTTTCTTGTTTCAATCATATCTCCCCCGGGCTAACGTTTCGAGCGCCGCTCGCGCACGCGGTCCTATCGTCTGTTTCCTGGTCTTCCTGTGTCTGATGTTAGTTTGCCGATGTGGTGAATCCGATGCTCTTGCGCCGCCCTTGGAGGGCCTCTACGAGTCTTCTTTCGGTATCGGCAATAACGTCATTCAAGAATTCATCCAGGTCATCGCTCGATTCAATTTTCCGCTCTGAACCGTCGGCTAGCTGAAGACCGAACGAAGTGACTGGATCGGTGTCTGCGCGAATCGCCAGCACTATGGATTCAAAGAGCCACGCATGGCCCTGAGGATCGCCATAGGTGACGCGGATGCCGAAGTGTAGTGGTCTAATGAATCCGGACACTGATTTAGGCGAGAATGGTCGCCATGAAGAGGTGTCTGATGAGCAAGCAACGACGTACGTTTTCCCCAGAGTTCAAACAACAAGCCGCCTGTCTGGTGCTCGACCAGGGCTATAGCCATATGGAAGCAAGCCGCTCGGTCGGCGTCGGCGAGACGGTGCTCCGCCGCTGGGTGCAGCAACTTCAGATGGAACGCCAGGGTGTCACGCCGCAGGGCAAGGCAATCACGCCAGATCAACAGCGTATTCAGGAACTCGAGGCGCGTATCGAACGCCTCGAGCGTGAGAAGGCCATTTTAAAAAAGGCTACCGCGCTCTTGATGTCGGAAGGCATCGAACGTACGAAGTAATTGATCAGATTGGCGCAAGCGAATCGGTCGAGCTGATCTGCGCGGTATTCGACGTGTCGCGGTCCTGCCTGTATGCACACCGAGGGCGAGCCCGACGCGTCGATGCCGAGCGCATGGCACTGCGTAGCCGGGTACACGAGCTGTTCATCGAGAGTCGAAGCTCTGCTGGCAGTCGCAGCATCATGGGCATGATGCGCGAGGAAGGTACGGCGATTGGCCGCTTCAAGGTCAGCCGCTTGATGGAAGAACTCGGGTTGATCTGCAAGCAGCCGGGCCGCCATGCCTACAAGCAGGCCACGGTCGAGCGGATCGATATCCCGAACCATCTCAATCGCGAATTCGAGGTTGGTACGCCAAATCAGGTGTGGTGTGGTGACATCACGTATGTCTGGGCGCAGGGCCGTTGGCATTATCTGGCCGTAGTACTCGACCTGTTCACGCGTCGGGTTGTTGGCTGGGCGTTCTCGACACGACCTGATGCCGATCTGGTCGTGCAGGCGTTGGAGATGGCCTATGAGCAACGTGGTCGACCGCAAGGCTTGCTGTTTCACTCGGATCAAGGCGGCCAATATGCAAGCCGGAAATTCCGTCAGCGCCTCTGGCGCTATCGGATACAGCAGAGCATGAGCCGTCGAGGAAATTGTTGGGATAACTCCCCGATGGAGAGGCTGTTCCGCAGCTTCAAGACCGAATGGCTACCGTCAGTGGGCTACATGTCGGCGCAGGAGGCACACCGGGACATCAGCCATTACCTGATGCACCGGTACAACTGGATACGGCCGCATCAGTTCAATGACGGACTGGCGCCGGCGGTTGCGGAAGAAAAACTTAACGCAGTGTCCGGGATTAGGCAGTATGACTTTCCGTGAGGTAGGGCTGGCCTGGCGTGGTGTATTCAACGCGGGTTAGCATCGCTGCCAGAGCCGCACCGGTGGGCCGAAGCCGCACCGCGGCGATTTTCACCACGGAGGCCAGCATGGAAAAAGATAGCACGCTGTACGTCGGTCTGGATGTGCATAAGGAGTCGATCTCGGTGGCATACGCGGTCGACGCAGGCGCGGTCGAATCGCTCGGCAAGATCGGTACGACCAAAGCGGAGATTGATCGGCTGTGCAAGCGGCTGCAGTCGAAGGCGCCGCACGTGCGAGTCGTCTATGAGGCCGGTCCGTGTGGCTATGGCCTGTATCGGCAGCTCGTGGAGCGCGACTTCGAGTGCATGGTGTGCGCGCCGTCGCTGATACCCCGCAAACCTGGCGATCGCGTCAAGACGGATCGCCGTGATGCGATGAAGCTTGTGCGTGCACTGCGTGCCGACGATCTGTCGGCCGTGCATGTGCCGACGGTCGAAGACGAAGCTTTTCGGGATCTGGCACGAGCATGGGCGAGCGTCCGAGAGGAGCTGCGTCAGGCAAAGCAGCGTTTGAAGTCGTTTCTGCTCGCGCACGGGGTGCGCTACACGGGGCGAGCCGACTGGAGTGAAGCACACAAGCGCTGGATCAGTTGCTACTCGTTCGGCAACGCGTGGCAGCAACTGGCATTCGAAGAACACCGGCGCACGATCGACGATCGGCTTGCCCAATGTGATCGTCTGGAAGCGGCGTTGCGCGAAGCTGTCGTTGACTGGCGTTTCTACCCCGTCATACAGGCATTGCAGGCCATGCGGGGCGTGCAGTTTCTGACCGCTGTTGGCATGGTGTCGGAACTTGGCGATCTATCGCGATTTATGCATCCGCGTCAGCTCATGGCATGGTTCGGCGTGACGCCATCCGAACACTCGTCCGGCGGCAAGCGACGCCAGGGAGCCATCACCAAAACCGGCAACAGCTACGCCCGTAAGTTGCTGGTCGAGGCCGCCTGGAGTTACCGGCATGTAGCTCGCGTCGGGCCGCAGATTCAACGTCGACATGAGGGACTACCAAAAGTGGTTATCGACCGTGCCTGGGACGCCCAGGTTCGGTTATGCCAGCGGTACCGCAAGCTGGCAGCGCGCGGCAAGAACGCCGGCATCACGATCGTCGCCGTCGCGCGCGAACTGGTTGGCTTTATTTGGGACATCGCTCGTCTCGCAATGACGGCGACGTCCCCGCGCAGTGTCTGATACGCCAACGAGGATTTGCAAATTGATGGGCATCATCACGGAGAGTTTCCTGAAGGCGGCGTAGCCCGGTACTCGAGCAACCCGCGGTTCAACTAGGCAACAGGCAAGGCAAGGTATGTCCAATTTGCGCCATTAGAGAGCGGCAGGCTCATGAGACGGACCTCTGTAATGCGGTACCCAACCCGCGCATATCAGTGTGATCCACCGTCGTCGTTACTGCTACGTCGCCCTCAGGAAATTCGAATGTCCACGGAACCACGAAAACCGGTCGCTTCGGTTGACGCGGAAAGTCATATCAGTTGACCACTACAAAGTACCAAAGACCGTCTGCACCCTGTACAACCTCCGGCCAGCCGGTCTTGTGCTTCACGTCTGGCGGAAAAGAGAGGTCATCGTTGAGGTCGACGGCCGAGACACGCCCCTCTGGCGCTTCAAGCACCTCTGCGAAGCGTCGGATAACTGCGGCAGCCTTCTGTCGACACTGCACTTCGATTTTGTTCAGCCGGGCAGCCAACGCAACAGCCCGGCCCGCAAGCTCATCATATTTGGTCATGTTCCTGTTTTCCTATGCTTTTAGCGGTTCAAAAATCATCTCCCGCACCGAGACCGCGGGGCTCAAGGAAGCGCGGAAGACCCGGATCGAGCACTCGCCCGCCATGACGTTCTGGAGCATGTCCACGAACTTGTTCGCCTCGGTGGACATCGTTTCATTTTCAAAACACAGCACGGACAACGTACCGGCGAGATAGTCCGGCACCCGAAGGATGCCATCACACCAGAGTGCGCCGGGTCGCTGCTCGTTGAGCCCGACGACGGGGCCTCGCCATCCCTCAAAATTCTCGCTGCAGGCAGTCGGCACCTCCAGTGCGATGAGATGTTTTACCAGCTCACCATAAGCACTGGTGATCCTGTCCCGATCGGAGAACCAGCCAATCCGGTCCGGGCGCAGGGGACTCGTCCTGCTAATCAGGCAGATCAAGTACGAGACGATCGAAACTGTGAAAAGGATGTCGCTGAACAGTTTGGTGCTGAAACTGTTTGCACGGACCTTTGAGAGTGCTTCTGACAGGTTCTTTGCGAACGTGTCGCCCGGGGCCCCTTGCAACTTCAGTGTCCGGACCAACTCACGCAAGCCATCGCCGATCTGTTGCCGATCAAACGGCAGTCCGTTACCCTTTTTCATGGAAAAGCAGAATGAGTAGAACCGCGCGTCATCCAGAATTCCATGCATCTGCTGAGGAATCGACTTGACATCTTTAAGGTCGGGCGTGGATTTCTCCAGGGCAAGTGCGAACAAGCCAGACAGATGCATGCCCAACGGCGCAACCGTGAACACGAAGGTGTCACTCGGGCGTTCGCGGTCGCCAATCACATAGTCTGAGAATATGCCCCAGCGCGGCGTTCGATACCGCTCAACGTATTGCCGGAAGTGCGCTTCAGTTCCGGACCGGGTGACCACGGAATCGATCTCGCCGCGGATTTTCTGAAAGATACTACTCGCTCGCTCATCCATCTTCGCCCCCGATCAGCGTGGTTACTGTTTTCCGATCTTTCAGTGAGAGAAGTACATCACCATCGAGAAGACGAAGGCAAGAACAACGACAACGGACCAAAACAGTTGCCATCCCGGACTTGAGCGATTTATCGCCTCTGCAAGGTGGCTTTTTCTTTTGTATTTTCGACGAGCCATGTGTTTTCCTAGTCTTTCAAGGGGATGTGCTCACCAGCGCGCGACTGCATCCCGAGCTTCCCTTCACTCCCCATCGCGTCCTGCCACGCGATCATCGCGTCTGCA
Source organism: Burkholderia sp. BCC1985 (assembly GCF_905339915.1). NCBI lineage: Bacteria > Pseudomonadati > Pseudomonadota > Betaproteobacteria > Burkholderiales > Burkholderiaceae > Burkholderia > Burkholderia sp. BCC1985. The sequence continues at coordinate 225,984 of NZ_CAJPGY010000008.1, read as the reverse complement.
ACGGCATCTTGATTGCCGCTGAACGCGAAGACAGTTTCCCCGCACGACGGACAGATTCCGCCGAAGGCTGCGCGGATGCCCGTCATGTTCCGCGTGTCCATAGCATCGAGATCGGTGAATGCTGTCTTGCACGCGCCGCACACTAGCTTCTCTGGCCGCAGCGCTTCAATCTTCGCCTGTGCTTGCGCAATCCGTTGCTCTTTCGTACCGCGCTGTTTTGCTTGGCCCATCTACTGCCTCCCGTATCGCAGGCGCAAAATCGCGCCGCTGTTTTCCTATCAATGGTCGACGAGCGGCTACCCTACTCAGATGGCGAGCAGGTCGGGCTGAATTAGGAACGCTGCAGGATCGTTACCGAGCCATGCTGGCTGCCGCCCCCTGCCGGACCAGGTTTTACCTGTCGCCGGGTCGCGGTACTTCGGAACGGTCGACACGCGCCTCGAGTTGCGCTTATGCACTTTCTCTTGCAGATCCAGAACGCTGAGATCGAACTCCTTCATCAATGCCTTGATCTGTCCGATCACCGCTTCACGTTCGGCTTCGCGAGCGGCGTTGATTTGCGCATCCAGTGCCTCTCGTTGCGCAATTAGAGCTAGGTAGCCTGTCGGTTTGGAGTTCATTTTCTCTCTTTTCCTTGCGCCGGCAAGGTTGGCGTTTTCCTAGCCGCGTTGGCCGACTGCGCCGCACCGATAGTTATTGTCGATCCACCGCTTCGCCCACTCGATGCCACGTTCGTAGGCCTGTGCTCGATACACGCGGTTGCCCAGGTCGGTGAAAATGAAGCGCTCTTCGCATCGCGAAACGATAACGCCAGAGACGAAGAGCCGCTGATTCGCCAGAATAGTCGGTGACGCCTCGATCTTCCAGCCCTCATACTCTGCGAACCGCTTCGCTCGCTTCATGGCAGCCTCCGGGTGCAAGTTCGTCAACGTTTTTATAGTTCGTGGTTCGCGAGCCACATCAACGCGCCATCACGTTCGCTACCCGCGATAGTCGTCCACATGCGGCCTTGTTCATCGACTGCTATGCAGCCGGGCCGCCATTGCTCCGGGTTGCGCAATTGGTTCACCCAGCCTTGGACCTCACCTTGGAAAAACACCACGACGCCACCCTTACCAACAAGCACTTCCTGTTCGCGATAGCGACCCGCATCATCGATCATTGTCTTCGCATCCATCGTCGTGTTTTCCTAGTCTTTGAAGGGGATGTGCTCACCAGCGCGCGACTGCATCCCGAGCTTCCCTTCACTCCCCATCGCGTCCTGCCACGCGATCATCGCGTCTGCAACGGCATCCAGTGCCTCTCGTTGCTCAATTAGCGCTCGGTAGCCTGTCAGTTTGGAGTTCATGTCTCGCTTTTCCCTTGCATCAGCTCGACATTATGCCGACGATCTTGACGTCGGCCGGACGCACTCGTAGCCGGCGCGCTACAGCACGCTGCGCTCGCGTGGTCAGGTCGTATCCCTTCGTGGGATCTGCCACCCGCGCAATGAAGTCGACGCGGCCCGTGATGGCCTTTCCCAGTTTCACAGCCTCGTAGCTCGCAGACACCGCTATTCGCTCCATTGCGCTTTTCCGATTTCAACGAGAAAAGTAGGCTCGCAATGCGTCGCCTGCTGCGCGCTCATATTGCCATGCCGAATCCGAGCCGTCCTCGCAGGATTGCGCGATGACGGTGGCCAGATGCGGCACGGCGCTTCGTCCCGGCTCACCGGATTCGGCCGCCTGCAGCTCAAGCATCACAGCCTCGGCCGACTGCCCGTAGCCCTGCCAGCGGAACGCATTGCCGCGGGCGTCGCCCAGAAGTTCTGGCTGTTCTCCGCACGCATCGCAAATCGCTCGCGCCACGGCTTCGCGGACTTGTTCTCGACGATCAACCATGAGATTTTTCCGTCATCGCGTTACTAATGTTTCACGCAGCTTGTTCAAAACCTCTTCGTAGTTCTCGTGCAGGTCGGGCCAGTCCGTACCAGGTTGCAGCGCGGAAGCGTCCAGGCGCTTCGACGCGAGCGCCAACCGCACGCTTGGATGGCGATGCCCAACCGTGGCTAGCCAGCCCGCGCAGGCGAACTCTTCACCCGGCTTCGACTGGTGACACGCAAAGATGCTCGCGCCGAAATCCGGTCCCATGTCACGCTCATCCGGGCACGTCGCGGCCAAATTCTCTGCAAGAGCAATATCAAAGTTCGGGATATCGCCGGCCGTCGCATCCACCCGCCACGGGCACGACGGGCAGGGCTTGTTGAGTTTGTTCATGCCACACGTTTTCATCGGCCTTTTTCCCACGATCAAAACGAGATCGCATCTATCGGAACTTCGATCCCGTAGTGCTTCGCGATTGCCTCGCGGAAGACAGACCACTCGATCGCGCCGGCGGGCTCATGCGTGCAATGCAAGCACTGATCTGCGCCAGCCAACTGCTCCGTCACCGTCCGGTGCACGTCGATCCCAAAGCGCTTGCTGAATCGGCCAACGCATCGACCATCGTGTGCGGTCACCCAGACGGTATCGCCAAGCGACGAAACGTCGATGCTGTATGTGTTCATTTTTCCCATTCAGCTCGATTGCTTCAACACGGCCGCGCGGTACTGTGAGCGCAGCAACAGATCCGGAACCGGTGCGAAAACTTCGGCCATGAACTGGAGCTCGACGCAGGCGCCAACGCAGTGCTTGGGCGCAGCGCGATCGAACGCTGCGCGCCATTGGCAATTGCGTCTTGTCGCCCGAGGCGACGGCACGAATCGCCGCCCGCTCCGCCTCGCTCAAAATCGCTTCCATAGTTTTCCTTCGTACGTCGTCACCACGGCGCACGATCACCGCGACACTGGTTGTAGACCGCCTCGCCCAGGGCCGTGAACGTCATGGAGCGGTCGTCTGCCTCGCCTTCGATCGTCACGATACCTTTCCGGGCGAGGCCTGCGGCCGCCCGGCCTTCGCCCTGCTCAATCGGCAGCGTGCGCCCTGCTGTCGGGTCCGGGTAGACGTGTTCGATGATCGACTCGATCAGCGCATGCTCGCCTGGGGAGAGGTGAACAACCATTTCAGTTCTCATCGCTTTTCCTTGGGTCTAGCGCCCGCGCCCATCGGGGATATCGAACATCTCTACAGCGCGGCCGCGCGGGAAAGTCCCTTGCAGCCAGTCCTGCCAGTCCCATGCATACGCACACTCACCTTCGCCGTCGAGCGCTGGGCAGGCAGAGCCGCGCAATGCAATGCGGAAACTGTCTTGCCACGGCTGCGGAATATCGCTCAGGCGTACGGCGAATGCACGACCTGCGCGTTCGATGAGTGGGACGGTGGGCGCTGACGCGATGCTCATGAAACCGCTCCGTTCAAATATCGATGCCGGGCGTCGATGGCGGTTCCGGATCTTCCGGCTTCTGGGTCAGATCGCGAGCGAGCAGCTGGCGCACCATGCCGACGAAGTCCTCTGCCTGCCCGACCGCCCAGAGTGCCTTGTCGGCCACGATCGCTTCGACGCCATAGTCTGCGATTCCGCGCAAGCTCTCAACCTGCCGCAGAGCCCTACCGAATTCCGGTTGAATTAGCCCGCTCCTCACCAACTTCAAGCCGAATGCGGCGATCAGCCCGCTATGGGTCTCTGGCGACTTCTCCGCCACGCCACTACCCAGCAGCGCCGCGTGCGCGGCATCAAACATCGCGTAGTACGCACGATTACACGCGCCCTCGTAGCCTCCGACTTTGAGTAGCACACGCGCCTCTTCGAGTGCGCGGCCTGCCTTCGCCATGTAGTCCTTGTGCGTCTTGCTCACAGCGGAATACCCTCACGACGAATGTTCTCAATCAGTACCGGATTGCTGAACAAATCAGGGTGCTCCATCTCATCCTCCCAAAGCGGCAACGCTCCGACTAGAACTCCGGTTTCGAGCAGCACGTCGAAGGACGTGCCCGCCATATCGAGTGCAATATCGGTGCGCTCCCCATGCTCGCCACGAAGAATGACGGCAATGTCTGCATCGCTCTCATCGGTGTTGTCGTGTCGAGCACGACTGCCGAAGAGAATAGCTCGGCTTACCGGATAGCGGACCGCGATGCGCTTCAGAAAGACATCTGCCGCGCGGGCCGTTAACGGGTCAACAGACGGATTCATCAGGGAAATCTCCGGGGTCATGCTTCTCATGTTAGGTGTACATGTACACCATGTCAACGCGCTTTATTCAATTTCTTCAATGCCTTCTCAAGCGCTTCAACAGCCCAGTCGTGACAGGTCCGTGCGCGCGACGTATCCGGATCGCAAGTCCACGACTTCACGGCATTCAGGCTGCACGGACGGCTGGTTTGCTTCGCAATGAGCCTGGCGGCTTCGCCCTGCGATCCAGCGAGCGTGCACAGCGCGCGCATGCGGGCACGGTTGTCCATCGTTGGGGGTGGCGATAACGTGTTCATGTACACCAATATATCATTGGATTTCCGGTCCGGCGCACGTCCTGTATTTCCGGTATTCGCCGTCGGTGCTTGAGCCGGTACGGCGAAGTTTCTCGTCAGTCCGAAAACGGACCGCCAAGTTCCTTCATTGCTTCGCGACGCGCCATTCGGGAAACCTCAAGATAGGGCGCGACGTGATCGAGGTGGACATGGCCGAGCAGTAACTGCACCGTTTCAATCGAGTGGTACTGTGCAACAAGCCGACTCGCGAAGGTCCGGCGACCTGAGTGGCTTGAAAACCCCCGACCGAAACCAGCGGCGCGGTACAGCCCGGTCACATAGTTCTGAAGGCTGTCGGCCGCGAGATATTCGACCGTTTCGCCGTGGTAGTTGACACGACGCTTCACGCTCAACTCGTAGCGTGTGCCCTTGTGCGTCAAGATGAGCGGCACGTTAGGCATAAGTCCCTGCCACTTGCTCCGGTCGAGCGCTGTCACCTTGCCGCGCTTCCAGCGCCATTCGATGTACCGCTCCAGGGCAGCGACGGTTTTGGGATGACTCAAATAAACACAACGGGCCTTCGAGCCTTTGGTAATCACGCCTCGAAGGCTCACTTCCACGCGGAGACGGCCGGACGGCAGCAGCACGTCGGCCACCTCGAGTTGGGCGATCTCGGACACACGCATGCCGCATGTAAATCCGAGCAACAGCACGAGCGTGTCGCGCTCGGGGTGCCGACTCGTCGCGTCAGTGACGCACAACAGGTGCCGGATCTGTGAAGGGGTAAGGATCTTTGCACGCTTCGGTTCCATCGCTTCTCCATCTCGGAATACGCTCGGTTTCGAGCCTGTTACGAGAGAGAAAACGGCGTGGCACTCCTTTTCAGTGTAACCCGCGCCGCGCCTCGCGTCCTCGGAAAAAGCCGGCAGAGCCCCTCGCCAGCCTTTCCGACTGAGCGCCAAATCCGCAACGTGCCGTCCTCATGTCTTAGCCGGCGTTTCAGTGACGTGGCTTTCTCGGCTACCATCCTGCGGATTTCCAATAGACTCCCGAACGACAATGTTGACTGATATCGAGGCCCTCCAGGCTCAGCTGCGTGAATTGAACGACCGCCTCATCGACACAAGGCGTGAGGAGAAGCGTGCCGCATTGGACGCAATTCGCGACCAGGTTGCGCTTGGCGGCATCTCGGAGGAGGAGCTTTTGTCAGCCGCAGGATTCCGCAAGCCACGCAATCGCCGCGCTGCTGCGAAATACTACAACCCATCCTCGGGTAAGGAATGGTCGGGGTTCGGCCCCCGTCCGAAATGGCTGGTAGACAAGAACCTCGAGGACTATCTGGTCGACCGAGTGACGAAGACGTGGTGGCCTGGCGAGTAGCCGGACGCGGCTGCACTTCAAATGTCGCGTCTGTCCACATCGCTCGGGTCCGGTCCGGTACAAGGAGGCATGGTTCATCCGTTCCTGCGCAGGAGACAGGGCTTGGAACCCATGACGTTTCCGTCGGCCGAAATGGAAAAGGCCTTGAAGCGCACGCTCGGCGTGCCGATTTTCCAGGAGCAGGTGATGCAGGTCGCGATGCTGGCGGCCGGCTTCTCAGCCGGCGAGGCTGATCAGCTGCACCGCGCGATGGCGGCACGGAAGCGCAAGGGCGGCCTGGAGCCGTATCACGACCGGCTCGTGAGCGGCATGCTCGCGCGAGGCTACGATCGCGAGTTCGCCGACGCGATCTTCTCGCAGATCAAGGGCTTCGGCGAATACGGCTTCCCGGAGAGCACGCGGCCAGCTTCGCGGTGTCGAGGTGCTGCCCGTCGACGTCGCGTTGAGCGCGTGGGATTCCGCGATCGAGGGGCCAACGACGTCGGCGCCGGTGCGGCTGGGTTTCTCCCTGCTGCGGGGCATGCGCGAAGACGCGGCCGGTCGCATCGAGCTCGCACGCGCGGTGCGCCCGTTCGCTGACGTCGCGGATCTCGCGCGGCGTGCACAACTCGACCGGCACGACCTGCAGGTGTTGGCACGTGCCAACGCGTTGCGAACACTCGCCGGCGGCAACCGGCGCGACGCGCTTTGGCTCGCGGCCGCGGCCGTCCCCGACCGGGATCTGCTACGCGGGACCGAGCGCGACGACGCGACGCCAGCACTGCCGCTGGCGTCCGAGGGAACGGAGATCGTGACCGACTACCGCGCGATGGGCTTCACACTCGGCCGGCATCCGCTCGCGCTGCTGCGCGAGCGCCTGGCGCTCGATCACCTGCAGTCGGCGAACCAACTGGTGACTCTGCGCAACGGGCAACTGGCGCGCGCATGCGGACTGGTCGCGGTGCGGCAGCGCCCGGGCACGGCCAACGGCGTGCTCTTCATGACGCTCGAGGACGAGACCGGCCAGGTCAACGTGATCCTCTGGCCCGGCCTGCTGGAAAAGTCTCGGAAGGAGGCGCTCGGCGCTGCGCTGCTCGCGGTATACGGTGTGTGGCAGGCGGAGGGCAAGGTGCGACACCTGATCGCGAGCAAACTCGTCGACCGGAGCGACCTGCTCGGCGCCCTGCCGACGACCACGAGAGAGTTCTGCTGAATGATTCGGGTACCGGTCGCCTCGCTCACGTGGAAGGTTCGACGTGAATCGAGACGGGAACTTGAATTCCAGATTCCCTCGCTAAGCTGGTCGATATTGATTCCCCAACAACGATCGGAGAGATCATGTCGACCTACCAGGAACTTCTCGCGAAACGGACCGCACTCGAAGCGGAAATCGATGCCGCCAAAGGCGCGGAACGGACAACCGCCCTGTTCAACGTCTGCCAGCTCGTCAGTGAATTCGATATCAGCTCACGCGAGATCTACGGTGTACATCGGAAGAGCGCGCGCCGACGTCCCGATGCCAAGTACCGTGATCCAGAAACCGGTGCAACATGGAGTGGCCGTGGCCGCCCGCCGGCGTGGATCGATGGCAAGGACCGTGTCTTCTTCGAAATCGAGCGCCATGGCGCCCGCTCTTGAACTGCGACCGAACGCTCGTTACATTTACGATGCATTCCGCCTGCCTGCCGCGTGAGAATTTCGCGCGGCAGGCTGCTGTCCCCTCTCGTTGTTGCCCGCTATGAACCTTGCCCCAACCGATGGTCGCCCCGATTCGGAATTCGACCCAGTCTGGTACGCGCACGCGCTCAAACTCGCCACGGAAGATTTTCGACGCGTGGCGACTTTGCTCACAGAGCGCTACATCAGCGCGGGCCTCGCTCACGCGTTGAGCTGGCCGCTGTTGCTTGAGATCGAAGAGCAGGCGTTTTCCGATCTGGCCTTTCAGAGCCGCAACGATCCTGTGATCGTCGACGCGCTGCCGCGCATCGGACCGGCTACGATGCCGGGCGTCGATTTCAGCGGCCTCATCGACTGGAGTCACACGGAGCCGTCGCTGCCGATTGTCTATCGGTGCGTCCGAGAGCTCCTGGTCGGTGTGCCCACATCCGGGAACGGGCAGGACCTGGCGTGAACGACGCATTCCGTGCGCTCAACAGGGCGCGTGCCGGCGTCCGTGCGCAAGCGTGGGTGGACAGTCGCCCCTCCCTTTTGCAGACTGGTGACGCGAATCGTAGATTCGCGTTATGCTTGGGGTACGCAATATTCAGTATATAAGATCAAATGGACGAACCGACTCTCTGGCTGTCGGCACCGGCCGAGGCCTATCAGAAGTGGCAACGCACGGAAGCCGCCGGCGCCGATCGGCGCGCGTTCTCGCCGCGGTCGATCGTCCAGCACGAAGCAATGTTCGAACGCTTCATGCGCCACCTCACCGCCGCTCAGCTGTCGCTGGCCACCTTCGGGCCCGACCACCTCGAATCGTTCTTCGCTGACCTCGATCGCCGATGCAAACCCGGCACCACGACACGCCTGCGGTACCAAAAGCTCCTCGATCGGCTCGGCCGACACCTGGTCGACGTCGGCGTGCGTAAAACCAATCCAGCGGCCGCCTATACGTTGACGCAGACGTGGCCGGAGGACGAACCCGTCCCGGTGTACCTACTCGAGGCCCACGATCTTCGCCTGCAGGCGTCGATCCGAGCCATCGACGGGCTCGACGATCGCGCGTTGCGGAACCGCGCCATCGTTGGCTTATTGCTCTCGACCGGCATCACCGCGCAGGAAATCCGACAGGCGGCCGCCGTCGACCTCGCCCTGTCGCCGACGCGGCCGCACCTCCTTGTACCGAAGCGCGGCCCACGCGAAGCACGTCGGGTCAACGTTGATGAGTTTGCGGAACCCGCGCTCGCGCGATGGCGGAAACTGTCTGCGGCCGCCGACAGCCCACTGCTGTTCCCGTCCCCCCGTACAGGCGGGCCAATGACCGACGAGATGCTCGGCCGCATCGTTCGAGACGAGCTCCTCGCGATCGACGTTCGGCTCCCCGATATGAGCCCCCGCACCCTGCGGAACACGTTCGCCAGGCGCCTGCTGCGCACCGGCAAAAGCAACGACGACGTCATGCATCTCTTGGGCCTGACGAGCCAGCGCACTGTTATCCGCATTCGGGCAACGATCCCGACCGGGCCTCAAGCGACCCCAGACTTGACTGCCTCTCCGCCTCGATAGCCTGAAAAAGCCAGCGGATGTGCTGGCTTTTTCTCTATTGGAGCATTCACTATGGACTACGTATCGCACTACACGGACCTCGTCTACTTCGCGAATGGTGGCATCGCCGTCTGCCGCTACCGGCTCCTCGCGCTCGCGTCGGACCCGAAACAGGTCGTCATTCAGGTCGAGAACCACGGCGGGCACAAGAGCATTCTGATCACTGATCACATCGTCCGCGACGGAATCATCAACCGGATCGCCGATTGCGACCTGACGGGCGTCCCGTTCGACATGCTTTGCGTCGCGTTGACCGACGCTGGCCAACATCACATCGCCTTCGTCGAAGCCGATCTCGAGGACTACATTCATCGCGGATATCCGTACGAACGATACGCTCAGCCGGCCGCACGTGGCCGACATATCGAACGCATCTCGATCAATTCCCGTGACCTAGTGGTCGGCCGGGCCCGCCTGCAGACCACGCATGCGACTCCTACGCTCGCAGTAGACAGTCTCGGAGCCATCCTCGACCGACTGACGACCGCGTAAGCGTCCATTACGCAGTCGTGTAGCCTCGTCTGGCGATGACGTTCCGAGTCCGATCGCCAACAACCACGAGAGCGACAGGCAGAAAAAAACCGGTGCATACGCACCGGGTTGGGTTCCAGAGTGTCAGGCTTCAAGCCGCCTGCGAGAACAGATCGACGGGCGCCAGGTTCAGCATCGTGAGGTGCTCAGTGCTCGATATCGTGCGGTCGACGAGAAATCGATCCAGCTCGGCCGGCGTCAGGTTGTGTCGCTCGGCGAGATGCGTGAAGTACTGCCCACGCTTGGCCATCTCCTGATACCGGCCCGCCATACCGTCCGGAAGCCGAAGAATGCCCTCGTTCAGCCAGAACCGTGCCGACTCCATCCCCGAGTGCTGCTGCGCCTTCACGGACCATCCAGCATCGAAACTGCAGGTCACGAACGCACACGCCGCCTCGACGTCTACCTCGAACTGGTCGCTCTCTTCGAAATAGACGATCTGCTCGCCGGACCTCGTGCGCGCAGATCGGCTCGGTCGCTCCGGATGCAGGTAGCGATTCCACTGTTCCGCGACGTAGTCGCGAAGGCCATCCGTGGGCACCTCGGCGTCGTACGCGCCGACGAAGAACCACCCATGATGCGGGATATCGATCTTCGGCAGCGGGTCCACCACCGGCACGTGGTAGCGCCGTCCGAGCCGATGGACGTCGAACCAGACCGACAGCGCTGGAAACGCATGCGGCGCGTAGTGGTGCATCGAAAGATAAAAGTCGATCGCCACTAGCTGCGCCGGCGTGACCATCTCGAACTGCACGTCGCAGAGCACCCGGTTTTCCAGTGTGTCAGGTATCTCGCCCGTAGCCAGCGCGCCCTCATGCCGCTCAGCGCGCTCGACCTCAAGCGCGTCAAGCGTAAGCAGGTACTGCAGCAATCGAACGCGCTCCAGATACGACAGAACGTCCGGCTTGACCGCAAGATACCCGGCGTCACTCAACTTCCGGCCGACGAGCTCGCGACGGCCGAGATCCCATTGCACCGCCATCAGGTAGTTGCGGAAGCGGTTCAGGCCCTCCAGATGACGGTGGTCAGCTTCCTTCACCATCAACTCCATCGAGCGATCGCGCTCGCCGCTCACGCAACAGAACGCGCACCCGAATCGAGACCAGCACGCGGCACGCGCGCCGCCCTCCCCCAGAATCACACCGCATGTCCCCTCGTTCCCCGCGCGGTATAGATCCGACAGACGCAGGATCGACTCGCTGGACACGGGCGACGGAAAGGAACGGTCTGAATCCTCTGCGAAGAGCGAGAGCATCGTCCATACGCAGTCGGTGGACCACTCGGCGATCGGCGAAAACGTGAGAAATCCGTCCGCGTTCCGAACGGGTCTCAGCGCATTCTCGTTGCGAGCGGCCATGGCCCTTGCGCGACTGCCGCTTTCCCCGAACCGGTTGCCGAGGATGGTGACGACTTCGCTTCTTCCGCCGGCGGCCGCCGAACGCTCGAGCGTGACGCGCAGGGCGATTCTGCGGGTCGACCTTCCAGTCCGCCGCACACGCACGTATCCGCTTTCCGTTCTTTACCCCGTTTTCCGGGGTGCGGGGAAGTGTGCCGCGCCCGATCGTCGCAACGACGAACTGAGACGCCAGCGATGGCTTCGCAACATGCACCGATACCGATGCACCGGCGTCCGCATAGGCATCGCGGATCTCATCCAGCATGGCCTGAAGGTGCCAGTGCATACTCGGATTTTCGATCGTCGTGTCAGCGCTCGTCACGAAGTGCTCGCGCGACACGTCGGTGCCGGCACGCCTGACGGCTTCCAGCATCAGGATCGCCGTACACGTCGAATCCTTTCCGCCGCTCAGGGCATTCGACAGGGTGTAACCCTGCCGAATCAGCGTAACGAGTTCGTCAATCGCCGATTCCATCTTCGCCAAAATTTCAGAAAACATATGCTGCTCCACGTGCACGGAAACAGCCCCATGCGGGAGCCGTTCCCGCATGGGTTGAGGATAGATATCGATCAGGGCGCGCGGTAGAGTTCACCGTGCGCAGAGACCGCCTCCCAGTTCTTCAGATAGACGCCGGCGATCCGCGCGTTGCCGCGCAGCACCACGACGTTCTCCGAGTTGTACTGGGCCGCCTGTTGCCTGTAGTTAACTCCCGGTCTGTACCGTCACGTTGTCAACGATCAGGACCTTCGAGTGCTGGGCCGAGCAGCTGCTCACGACACGAACCGGAATCCCAGCGTAAGTGAGCGCTCCGAGCGCCGCTCGAGCACGGCCGCTACGGTCCTCTTCGAAGTTGCTGCGCGCGTCGACGGTGACCGCGACGTCAACGCCACGTCGCTTCGCGGTGACGAGCGCACGCGTCACCGTCGGAGCGGTGAACGAGTGGGCCAGCACGCGAATCGACTGGCGAGCCTCGCCTATGGTACGAAGCACAAGACTTTCTGCTCCACCATCCGGCGAAAACGCTACTTCAACCGTCGGCACCGTCTCCGCTTTCGCGCGACCGGCGAGCGCGACCGCAACGTAACAGCACAGCGATGCAACGAGCACTGCCCAGCGTATTTGCTTCTTCATCAAAGCCTCCAATAGAGCATAAGTAAAAGGCCCCACTCTCTTCCGAGAGCGGGGCCGAAAACCGGAATTTCAGAGAAAATGTACTGCTGCAATAGCGCAGGAACAGTCCCACGGGGAGCTATTCCCGCACGGGTTGTAGATCAAGCGCCCCGCATCACCGGAGGCGACAGATACGCTGCGTCGATTTCGTCTATGTCGGGTTCGTCACCGAACAACTTCCCATCAAACTCGCCCCTCGTTGAACAGGTCGTCTCGCCAACGCGCTTCAGATAGAACATGTGACTGGGAAGGGTGTCGAGGAATCGTTGCACGGCAAGCTCGTCGAGCATGTCCGGCGTACGGTCAGTCTCAACCGATTCGAATGATCCCGTCGGTGCGAGGTAGCTCTCGTAGACAATGAGCAACCCACGTTCGTCCGCCACCGCGACGCTTCTCGTCAGACACTCGGCGCGTCGTCCGTAAGCTGCATGCCGGGGGCAAGCACAACATAAGTAATCGTGCGAAAGGACACTTTTCTACTCCTCTGAAGGTGAGCGGCCAGCCCTAACCGAGCAAAGCCTCCTCAAGAAAAAGAGGCCCGACTCTCTACCGAGAGTGGGGCCGCAGTTCAGCGGTTTAGATGCAGGGTTTGGGATGCCCTGCGGGAAAAGTTCGGACTTGGTCATCCTTGCAGATGACCGCGTCCGTTTTCATAGGCGGCCGCCTATTCACGGCCTGCGAGGCCACCGCGTAGCGCAGGACCAGCGCCGGCGGCTCCGCCCCGCCGTGCATCGCGATCAACAGCATCACCAGGTTCGTCATCCCGTCCATCGAACACTCCTCCGTCGACGATTCAGGACACGACGACAGCCGTAGCGGCCACCGTCACCCAGCGCCCATCAACCAGCACGTCGCGCAGCCGCGAGCCGTTCAGCTCGTAGACGTGTTCCGTACCCATGCGGATGGGCTTCGGGCGGATCGAAACCGTCAGGCTTCGATGCAGAGCAGCAGCATTGGACTTCAGTTTCATTGCGTTCCTCGAATAGAAAAAAGGCGAGGAACGCCCCTGTGGGGAACGTTCCCCACCAGGGTTAAAAATGTGTGCTGCACTACCTCGCGAGTGCGGCCACGTCGATGACCGCATCGGCCTCCGCAATCAGGTCAGGCGTTTGCGAGATGAAAAACTCCCGCGCATACCCGCCCTGACGCAGCACCTCGCACTTCATACGCATGAACTGCACCTTGCGATCGGGATCAAGCGGCCCATCCGACTCGTCGCTAAACAGCGTCTCGTACGGTTGTCCCGCGTTACCCGCGATATACAGGGCGACGCCGCGTGTCAGGCATTCGTTGATCCACACCTTCTGACCACCGGACATCACGCCGACCGCTTTGCTGCTGTCGCTCTCGGCGTCGTGCACGAGGATTTCAAATCCCTCGCGCGTGTCGCCGTTGGCCAACGTACGCTGCGTCTGGATCTCGACCGTGAACCGCGTGCCGTAGCACGCAAGCAGCAGGTCGTTCACCGTCTGCGTCAGCGCCGGGCCCGCGTCGTCGATCGTCAGCGCGATCACGCCGTCATTGCCCAGCCCTTTCGCCAACAGCTTCCACTTCGCGATCTCGTCCGAGATGCGCTCGGCGAGTGCCTGCGTCGCTGAAAATCCCTCAAGCTCGCGCTCGAGCGCCACCAGCGTCGTTTCTCCCGTAGCCTGACGCCGGATCAATGCTTCGATCATCGCGTCCAGCCCCGTGCAGGTCTCGCGTCGAGCAGCCAACTGGCGATCGACATCCGCAATCGCTTGCGCCACGTCGACCGAAGCCAGGCGCGACACCTCCGCCTCGACCTCTCGCAACAAGCCATTGAGCCGCGCCGTCTCGGTCTCCCGACGTTTCGACGCCTCGCCTCGCTCAACATCGAGCGATGCAAGTTCCGCTTGGCCCTGTTGCATCCCGGTTTCAGCTGCATCGAGCAGCGGCTTTCGGGCGGCAAGTTCGGTTGCGCGTTGAAGCGCCTGCCGGGCCGCCGTGATCTCCGCATTGACGCGTCGCAGTTCGGCTCGCTTCGCAGACAACGCCTCGACAGCCGGCGCCAGTTGCTCCAGTTCCGCCTTGTGGCCGCGGTACCGGGTCCGAAGGTCATTCAACGAGATGGTCTGGACGCCAACCTGCTGTGCCGCGCTCCTCGCTTGCGCGAGCAACGGGCACGTCACGTGAATGTCCATCCCCGCACACGGCACCGAACCGATGACCGCCGATTGCTCGGTCAGGGTCTTGATCAGGTCGGCCTTGGTCGTGCCCTCCGATTGCAGGCTGGAAAGCGTCGATCCGACCGTTGCTGCCCGCAGTCGCTTCGCGTCGAGCTCATCGATCGATCGCTGCAAAGGTTCGATCAGTGCTTCGGCCTTGCCGAGCCGAAGCTGTGCACCGTCGCGATCCGCCGCGGCGCCAAGAATGGACTCACGCTGCCCAACAACCGATGCATGGCTGGCGATCGTGTTACGAATCGCCGTCGCGCGCTGCAGCAACCGTTGCTGCTCCGCCTGCCCGTCACGCTCCAAGACATCAAGGGAAGTCCGCAGCTCGTTGCGACGCGCACCCAGTTCCCCGAGTCGCGCCGCCGCCCCTGCGTTCTCGCCTTGCTTGGCCACCAGGACAGCGTGCTGTTGCATCAGCGTTGCGATGTCTGCCTGGGCTGCCGTACGCTGCTCGCGCGCGGTTGCGATCTCCGAAACGTTCATCGCGATCGCAGTGCGCGTCTGATCGACCCGCTCACCCTTTCCAGAAAATGCCGTGAGGTCTTGCTGCACTACGCCGAGTTGCCGGGCCAGCACCTTCGCGACCTCTGCCGCCTTCGTCGACAACGCACGGAGGTGATCGATCTTCAGCAGTTCAGCGAGCAACGCCTTGATCTCGCTCGCTCCGTACGACGCGAGCGGCCGGCGATTCTGCGCCGAAAACACGCTCGTGAAGAACGACTCAAGCGAACCGCAGATCGCGTCAACACATCGATCGTAGGTTTCGCCCTTGCCATCCGAAACGGTGCCATCCGGCAGCGATACCGGCCGCCACTCGCCATCGGTCGAGCGATAGAACAGGAAGTAGTCCGCCTTGCCGGTCTTGCCGGGCTTGCGGAACGCGAAGGTCGACCGATAGCGCAAGCCATCGTGCTCCCATTCAAACTCCTTGCGCGCCTGCACCCCGCAGATGTGATCCCAGTACGAGAACGCATCGACCGAGAGCTTCGACGCGCGAGACGGCATGATCCGGTACGGATGGAGGTTGTCCATGATCGTCGTCTTGCCAGCGCCGTTCGGCCCCGTCAACGCGATCAATCCATTGGGCAGTGACTGCAGGTCGAGTTCGACGCTGTCGCGTTTCATCCCGTCCCGCACGCCATGGAACCCTTCGAGCAACAGTTTCAGTGGTCGCATGACTGGATCTCCGCAAGCGTGATGGGCTGCAGATAGTCGTCAGGCAGGAACGGCACATCATCGTCGTCGATCGTCAGCGTCGGCTCGGGCCGGGAAGCCGGCTTGCCCAACGTGCCATCGACGGCAGCCTGCACCGTCCCACAGAGGCGACGGAACGCGTCCGACGTCTGCTTGAGCACCGCGTCCCAATTGGGACAACCCGTGAGGATCTGCAGCTCGCGCCCCGACCACTGACCCGAGTAGCCCGAGTCGAACGACCAGAGCAGGTTCTGCAGCTCGACGCCCGGCGTGACCACGATTTCAGCCTGGTCGGCTTCGATCACATGGGTCAGGACGAACAGGCCATCGCGTTGTGCGATTACAGCGCCGCGCTGAGCACCGAACGGTTGATGAAAGAGAGCTGCAGTGCACCCGCCATGGTCGACGAGGCGCTTCTGCAGCGACTTGGCGTCGGTGGACGCTGTATAGGTTTGCGCCCAACGGACGCCAGCAGGATAGAGACCAAACATGAGCACACTCCGGAATGAAGACGGAGTGCGCCCCTGACGGGGAACACGCCCCGTCAGGGTAGAAAGAAACTGGATGCAGCGATGCTGCGTTCGATGCGCCAATGGGCGCGAGGTGAACCTCGTTTCGATAGCCACGCGGGCTATCGGAACACGGCTAGTGTTCGAAAGTGACGGAATGCAAACCGTCCGTGGGCAAACCTACGCCGCAAACAGATCGTCGGTGAGCCAGGATTGTTCGTCAGCGGCCGGCGCGATAGTCGCCATTGTGGCCAGCGGCAACGCCGACTCGACGATCGGCGTTACGGACTGACCACCAGCGGGCTCGTCAGCACTGGCTAAACGCGCCAGAATTGCTTGCGCGATCGCGTCCGGCTCCCCGGTCTCAAGGAGCTGCAGCCGGTCAACCAGCGGAACAACATCGACGTCGGCCAGCTCGCACCATCGGGACAGCTTCGCGTCGACCGTCGGCGCCGTGCTGATCCCCTCTGCTCGGCTGCGCATGACAGGAAGCACGCGCGGCTCGAGCTTCACGCCAGCGGCCGTCGAGAACATTGCTTCGATCGCCTTGCGGTCGACCAGCTGCTTATGCTCTTCGTCGATCTGCCAGCGAATGCGCACGAACTTCCCGGCTGATGCCGCCGATAGCGCTGCGAGCTCGTCCGCGTCCGGTGGACCGTCGAAGCTGATGGAGAGCATTTCGCGAGACGGCGTCGGGATCAACGTGGTACACGCATCGGAAGCCGACACGTCCCACGCCAGATAGCCCTTGTCGCCGAGCTCGCCGTAATGAAACCGCCCGATCGATCCGGGATAGCCCACCACGCGCCGCTCGCGCACCCACGTCTGATATTTGTGGATGTGTCCGAGCATGAACGCCGAGCACTCCGCGCCAAACAGAGCACCGAGGCTGAACTCGTGATCGAACCCCGCCATCGTGACACCGTGGTCGGTCTCGCACCCGTTGACCGTCCCGTGCGACACACCGACGGTCGGCACACCGGCTGCCCGCGCCGTTGCGTTGATCCGGCCCGCTGCCGACAGGAAGTCCGTCAGCGAGTCACCGAGACTCGTCGACGCCGCCAACGCGCCAACACGCAACGCCAAGTCAGCCTTGTTCATGGTCGGAAGGCACGTGAATATCGCGCCCGCACCACCATCGATTGCGTAACGAAGCTCTTCGTCGGTGAACACCGGTCCCTGAGAAAAGCAGAATTCCCCTTCGACGAGCGCCACGTGGCAAGGACGGTCCGCGATCGCCACCGGATATCGTGCCCCTATCAACGCGAAATTGTCCAGCGTTCCCGGCGGTTCATGCGAAAACGTGCCTTGAAGCATGAGTACCGGCATCGCTTCTGCCAGCCGGTGCACTTGCTTCGCGAGCGCATGGAGCGCCGGCGAATGCGCGTCGAGTCGATGATCGGTCGAGTCGCCACTGATCACCGCCACACCAGCTAGCCGTGCAATCGCGTCACCTACCGCGTACGAAAAACACCTGTCCGACTCGTCAAGGTTTCCCGGCGAGTAATGCAGGTCAGAAAAATGCGCGATCTTCATCAACGCCTCCAGAAAAAGAAATCGCCGCCCGCAGGCAGCCAGAGATCGGTATGCGCCGCCACGCGGCGCGAGAATGGAAACTACGATCGAGTAAGCACGTCCCGCACGTGCATGAGTGCTTTGCCGAGCAGGTTCAGGCCCTGCCAGGCAGACGGATCAGCAATGCGACGATCGTGTTCGCCGAGCCCGACGCCCCAGATCCGGTCATACGGGCTCGCCTCGACCAGGACCGACATCCCCGTCGCGCGCAGCGCGCTCGCGAGAGCCTCGTTTTGTCGAAACTTCTCGCGACAGCCGACGAACATGATCTTCTCGCGCACCGCTAGCCAACGCGCCTCGTCGAAACCGCGTACCGAACGGCCAAGCCGCTTCTGGTCCCGTGGCGATGTCGACGCGAGAATCGCTTCCGCGGTCACATGGTCATCGAACAGCATGTCCTTCGCGTACATCATGAACTGTTCGACACAGTTGAAGGTGACTTCGTGGAACGTGAAGCTGCACAGGTGCCAATTGCTAAACACGTCGGCGGCGCCGAAAAACGCCGTGAAATTGCCGATCCGGCGCATGGGATCCTCCAGAGGGATAAGTCAAGAGATGGCCGCTTGCGCGGACGAATTCGATGCGTGAGGCACGCGGTCGAAAGCACTTGAGCAAATGGTTTTGCTGAAGGACTCTCAGGTGCGCGATGTAGAAAAAGACACCGGCCCCGAAGGGCCGGCGAAAGGGGTATCACTTAGGCGTTGCGGAAGGACTCGACCGCCTCACCGATCTCGTGCTCAAGGGATTGCGGATCCGTGAGCGCGATTGTCAGCCGCGCGATCATCTTGTCGACGTCGACCGTGCGCTCCATCCAGCCGCGACCGAACCGGAAGTGCCCGTACACTCGCAGTGATTTGCGCCGCTCCTCGTCACCGAAGCGAAGACGCTGCAGCAGGTCCTGCATGCGGTGACGCTTCTCTTCCATGGTTTCCGGCGGGCCATCCTCAGGTTCGTCACCGTCAGCGTGCCCAACTTCACTCCCGCCGTCTGCCGGATGAAGCTGGATCACCGTGCCGCCCGGGTCGCTCTGCGTGGTCATTTCCGAATCCTCGATCGCCAACGGCACATCCTCGGCGCCGTCGAGCAGCGCGCCGATGTCGATGTCCGCGTCGAGCACGGTCAGCATCTGCATTTGACGCACCGCGTCGCCCGCCTCGTTGATGCGAGTGATGTCGAATTCCCGCTTCGAGATCCAGAACTTCGTACCCGTCAGCTTGCCGCGAGCCAGCTGGACCGTCTTCATTGCTGCATACGCTTTTTGCAGCACATAGATCGAGTTCGTCGGAAGCTCGATCAAGCCCAGACCCTTGATGTCGGGAATCGCGAAGATGAACTGCGCGCCGAGGTTGCATTGCCGCCCCTGGTACTGCGGGCATTGCTCGGGGTTGCAGACTCCGTCGGGAATCGCGTCATCCTGACGGAAGATCACGTCGCGGCCGCCGAATTGGCGAACTGCGCGCGTCGCGTGCGGATCGCGCTCGACCTTCGCGTACGTCTTGCAGTATCGGAGCCCGTCATGCCCGTACTCCGAGAAGTACTTGCGGCCGCTCG
Source organism: Burkholderia sp. BCC1985 (assembly GCF_905339915.1). Lineage (NCBI taxonomy): Bacteria > Pseudomonadati > Pseudomonadota > Betaproteobacteria > Burkholderiales > Burkholderiaceae > Burkholderia > Burkholderia sp. BCC1985. Next base: position 206,851 of record NZ_CAJPGY010000008.1, on the reverse strand, counting down.
TGCCCCACGCCGCCATCTGGTTGGGGATGTTCTGCATCCAGTCGTTGAAGGCGAACAGTACCGGGAAGCGGTAGAGCCTGACGCCCTGCCCGCGATCCTCGCCGTAAAGCCGAAGGATCTCGTCAGCGACGGCCGGATTGTTGAAGTCCGAGCGCCGGCAGGTGAAGTAGTCGGTGTTACGCGGCGCCAGCGCATTCCTGAGTCGACAACGGGACTCGATCGCCTTGCCGATCGTCTCGAACGAGTCGCCGGCAGCGACCATCGCTTCGTACAGCGCAACCGCATCCGGATTGCCTCGGGCTGACGACGTCAGCACCTTGATGCCGGGCCGGATCTTCCCGATCACGGGCGGGCGCATCGCCCGCTCTTCGACGACGCTCCGTACGGGGCCGCCTGCCAACCTGACAACTGCATTCATGATGGTTTCCTTGCAAGTTTGAAGATCGCCTGAGTGCGCAACGCGTCCGCCGATTGCTCGAGCGCGTTGGCGGCCGCCTCTCCGCGGCGGTGGGCGATACTGGACAGAAAAATCCGGCGGTCGGAGTCGGTGAACATCGCGACCTGGGCCACTTCGCAACGCTCCCGCCAGGCGGGTGTCGTCGTGTCGGTGGTCGACCTTTCCTCGGCGATCGTTTGACTGATCACGTCGGCAATCCGGGAATTGAGACGATTGGGAAGCGCACGCACCTCCGGGACAGAAAAAAGACGAAAAAAAAGCGCGTTCCTCGGCAGAGGAACGCGCTTCGTGGATTCGGTTAAATGACCCAAGCACCACGTCCCTTCCGGGGACGTGGTGCTCAGGGAGCCGGTCGGCTCATAGAGAGGACGTTAGGTCGTCCTCGCACAGCATGGTCACGCTGTGCTACAGCCCATTTTCGGAAGTGCCATTCCGACGCAGGTTCACGGCTCAGTCGACTACAGTCGTTCTTCCCAGACAGAGGCCTGGAGAGAGACACCCGATGTCCGGGGTCGAACGACGTCGCGGCGCAAATGAATGCGGCCAGCAACGAGTTTTATGACTGAAATGGGGAGCACGGGCGAGGCGCTCATCAGAAGAGAATTCCACACTGGTTGCCAACCAGTCGGAGCATGCCCATAGGCACGGCTTGTACAAAAGATGGACTTCGGCCAGCGAAGTCAAGGTCGATGCGTCAGGGACGCGAGAAGTAGAGTCAGTATCGCGAATATCTCCGCCCGCAATCCCCGAAAAGCTCACGAAAACAGGCTCGCTTTTGCCGGTACGCACATCGAGTGCCTCGCTCAGAATCATCGATGAGAGAGACCACCCGAAAAAATCATGTCTGCCGTTCTCGAACCACCGCACGAAGGGCGCGGGCAACCTCACACGCCCACGCAAAACACCCCGCCCACCGACGAGTCGCCGGTGCGCCTCGCCACGTCGACCGGATTGAAGCCAATCCAGCGCCTGACGAGCGACAGCCGTATCGACAGGATCGTGCCGGATTCCGACGCGGTCACGATCCTGCACTACAGCTCTGTCTTCGCACGCACGTTCATCCGGAGCGACTACAACTTCTGCGCGGCCAAGATCGCGGTTGCCCGCGGCGGCAAGGTACTGGCCGTCCAGACCGCCCTGCGGGAAACCGCCGACTGGATGCGGAAAGCCACCGCGTGGGTCGAACGGCACAACGCGCGCGCGCTCACTTTCCCGTACGAACAGATTGAATTGAAGGTGACGCGGCCGCTGGCCGGCCTGCTGGTCAGGTGCCTGACTCAATACGACCGCCTGTTCGTCGCGTCGATGGAGGCGCAGCTCGCGGAAAAGATCACGCCGCAGGACCGGGCCAACATCCTCAAGAACGCCGAAGGCCGGATCCTGCACGTGCGAACCGTGTGCATCCCGGACAACGACCGATACGACGCCGACGGCACTGCGCGCGACTGACGCGACAGCACCTGCAGCACGCCCCACCGGCTTGACATTGGAATCCGGTGAATAAGCTCGTCTTGAGCCTGCCGCGCCTTCTGACACTGTCGCGGTATGCCGATCATCCACGGAGGAAATCTTGGACATTCGAGAGATCCAGGCGCTACATGCCCAATACTCGTCGCAACCGGTCGTCATCGACATCAACAGCCACGTCCGGGCGCTCCCTGCTCCTGACCGACAGGAATCGACGCGCGAGCGCGTCACCGCTCGACTTTCTTCTACCGGTCGAAAACTCGGCCGGCCGGCCGCGATCGTCCTTGCTGTCGTAGCGGGGGCGGGACTCACGGGCGTCAGCACCGCGAAGCTCTGGCACGCGCTCCATCCGCCGCAGGCGGTCGTACACGTTGAGCGGTCGAACACACAAACTCCGGTCACTCCGCCAGCGCCCTCAGCGGCCTCGACGACGCGCGGCTCCCAACGGCCGCTCACCAGTGCGGACTTTACCGAGCCGGCCGCCGGCATGCCGGCCGACCGGCCCCGCGTCGACGTGCAAGCGCTGCGGACCGGGGACGCTGATGGATCGGCGCCATCGGCTAGCGCCGCTGCGCCCGTGACCGATTTGGAAAGGGCCGCCACGTCGCCGATCCGAGCCGCGCGCGCGGCCTCGAATCCGGCCGCAAGCCAGCGACAGGTCACCGCCGTTCAAACGCCGCCGTCGACACCGCCCGCAGCGACGTCAGCACCCGTCGCGGCACCGCCCACGGCGCAGCCGACTGAGCTGCCGAAACCCGCGCCGCGCAGGCTCCATCGTGCACCCGTTCGGCCGCGCCAGGAGCCGGCTACCACCGAGGCGACAGCCGCCACACCGCATAACGAACCCACGAAGACCGAGCACTCCCCGAAATCTTCGACGCCCGCCAAGACCGGCGACGTTCCACTGTTCTGAAAGAGGCACACCATGAAAGCGAAACCGAACAACGTGACGGTCCTCATGCCCGGCCTGGTCGTCGAAGGCAACATGATCCTCGACCATGGCCTGAGCGTATTCGCCCTCGCAAACGGCGACATCATTTCCACCGAGGGCCTGCTGCACGTCGGGGCCGGCGGTATCGTCAAGGGCAAGGTTCAGGGCGAAATCGTCCGGATCGATGGGCTCGTGGAGGGCGACGTCCATGCTCGCGACATGCTCGAAATCAACGGCCGTGTGCTCGGGAACGTGTTCTATTGCGGCACGATCCGGCTCGGCCGGCACGCCGCACTCAATGGCCAACTCCGTCGCGTATCTCGCGAGCTTGTGATCGAAAACACCCCCACCGATCGCGAGGCCGCAGCCGAGCGTCTCGAATCCCGAGGTGCCGCTCAATGACGACGCTCCGCCGGCTTCATCGCGTTACTGACATCACTGTCGCATGTGTTTGGACGATCCCGGTGATCATCTTCACGGGATACATCCTGTGGAGTCTCGTGCCCTTCTTCCAAGACGACGTGAGCTCGCAAATCGCCTGGGTCATACAAACCGCAGCGTACTTTTGCGTTCGAGCCGTCACCGGCGTATGGACCAGACAATGGGACTTTTTCCCGATCAGTTTCGATCAATGGGATCTCATCGAATGGGCATTGCTCTACTTCTATGGATTTGTTATCGATCTCGCTCTGGCGTCCGTGGTGCTTCAACTCGGTTCAGTGACAACCCTTTACCTCAATCGCAGCGCGTTCGCGGTGGCGGTTCGGATCCGGCGCTCGAGACGTGAGAAGGTTGGAGTTTCGTAGCCACATCACGACCGCGACCGACGCACCTCCCTCCCGGCCGACACCCGCGATTCTGTGCCGTATTCTCGTATCGGTAAACAAGGGCGAGTGACAGGTCTGAAGTCGCCCCAGTCCGGCCGCCTCATGCGGCCAAATTCTGTTCGATCCCGGACTCAATCACAAAACGCGAGACGGGGTTCTTCTTGATCGACGAGATGGTCAGGCTATCGCGAGCGCGCGTCATCGCGACGTAGAAAAGGCGCCGCTCCTCCGATTCCGGGCTCTTTTCATCAGGCACCACGCCCTCCTCCGATCGGCTGATCCACACGTGGTCGTACTCGAGCCCCTTCGAGCTGTGCATCGTCGTCAGCACCAGGACGCCGTCGCCAGGCTTGTTGTTGTCGCGCTTCAGGAACTCGATACGCTCGGTAAAGGATCCGTTCAGGCGACTCACTATGTCGTAAATGCACTGGATCGCCCGAATCGCGACGTCACCCTTGGCATACGTCATCATCCATTCGTAGACGCCTTCCAAGGCGAGCGAGTGGAACGATCTCTGGCAGAGCACCTGCCACTCGCCCAGCCGCTTCATGAAGGCCCGATATGCCGTCGCGGTGTCATCGCGCAGCCCGAGGCCGACGAGCTCCTGTTTTTGCATCTGGACGAAGGCGGCGCCCATGCGCTTGTGCAACGCGCCGAGGTCGTAGGAGCTCATGCCCATGTAGCCCAGGACGGCGTCGATGCCGTTCTGCTTGTGGCCTTCGACCACCTGCAGCAGGTTGCACATCAGCGCGGCCTGCGGTTTGTTGAGCACCGATCCGCCCGACGCCCGGTAGTACGGCACGCCGTGCGATCGGCACACAGCCTCGATCGGATCGAGGATCCGGTTCGTTCGCGCGAGGATCGCGCAGCTTGCGCCGGCAGCGAGTCTCGGTTGAAGCGCCTCGACGGCGGCCACCGCGTCGCCATACTCATCGTCGAACCGCCGCGCCGCGATCGCCCCGCCAGCGCCCCGCGCGGCATGAAGGATCTTCGGCATCCGATCGACGTTGTTCTGGATCACCCGGTCGGCGGCCGCCAGGATCTCCGCGCGACAGCGATAGTTGCTACCCAGCACCACGCGTTGCGCCTCGAACGTGCTCGCAAAGCTCTCCATGCCGCGAAAGCCGAGTGCGGCCCGGAACCCGTAGATGCTCTGGTCGTCGTCGCCCACGACCGTGACGTGCGTGCCCGCGCGCGCGTGCAGCTCGACCCACCGGAACTGCAGCGGGTCCGTATCCTGGAACTCGTCGACGAGCAGATCGGTGAACCGATACGGCTTGATGTCCTCGCTCTGCATCCGCTCGACGGCGAGGCGCAACATGTCCTGGAAGTCGATCTTGCCGTTGCGTTCGAGCGCGTCCTGGTAAGCGGTGTAGAGCGTGGCCTCGGCCGAACCCTCATCAGCTCGACCGAAGTTCGTCTTGATCCGCTCGATGATCGGCACAGCCTCTTCGACCTTCCAGTCATACCCGAGCTCGGCAAGCACGCGCCCAAGCATCCCGAGGCGATCGCCTTCCGATGCGATGTCCGGCCGCCCGCGGCCGGGCCGTTGCAGCTGCTTGTACGCGAGCGAGTGGAAAGTGCCGGCGATCAGCCGGCGTTTCGCATCCTGCGGCGCCAGCGCGAGAATGCGCTCGCGAAGTTCGACGGCCGCATCCTTGCTGAAGGTGACGGCGCCAACCACCGCCGTCGGGTCCTGCAGCAAGAACGCGGCCTTCGTCGCACTCATCTTGGTCTTGCCCGCGCCCGGGCACGCGATCGCGAGGCAGTGGCGGCGCAGAAGTGCCACCTCGCGCTGTTGGGGATTCAACTCGTCGAGCATGGCACCGGTCTTCCCGATCAGTTACCGCGAACGGTGTTCATCAGCTTCAGGTGGGTCGTGTAGCCGCGCAGGCCGACCGGGTGGAACTTGCGCAGGAAGCGCCCGGTCTCGTCGTCGACGTCGGACTGGTCACGAATCCCGTTCCAGACGAGGAAATCGAAGTGATCCATCACCTGGTCGAACTTCAGGATCACGGAGAGCAGGCGCATCGAGAACCGCGAATATGCCTCGACTTCGATATCGAGCGACGGTTTCGTCACGGTCGGCGCGAAGACTGTCTCGCCGCGATCGCGCATCTCCGTTTCGGTCTTCACGCGGAAGCCCTGCGCGACGTCGAGCTGTTCGTTCACATAGGCTTCGAGCTGGTCGAGCTGCTTCTCGAACCACGTGCTGACGATCCCCTGCTCGTTCGCGCCGTACGTCGCGCGACCGAATCGCTGCATGTTGATCGTCATCCGGTTCAGGTACGGCCACCACTGCTCGAACAGCGGCCGAAGGCGCGTGTGTTTCATCGTGACCCGCGCGGTCACGACTGCGGCGCCCGACAGTTGCTTGTTCATCAGCTCGCGACCGATCTCGCGACGCCGCTGGATGATTCGCGCGCGCTCTGCGGGCGACAGGTCGCGGAACAGCGTGCGGGTGCGCGCCACCTCTTCGAGCTTCTGCTTCGCTTCATCGATGCTGATCAGCCCTTCGCGCTGCAACACGTTGGCCGAATTCTCCATCTCGTCGAGTTCCCGCTCGACTTCACCATCGTCCGCGCCGTCAGTCGTCTGCCGGGCGTCACCCTCAACCAGGCTACCCTTGACTGCTGATACTTCGTCGCCCGCCGGCGGGAGTACGGCCACGTGGCCAGGTGCCACGTCCGCTGTATCGGTGCCGACGTGCGCTTCTTCGTTGATCGTGCTCATGTGGATCCTTTCTGGTTGACTAACCGCACGTGCGGCTTGCGTCTATTCTTGCGGGCCTATGCTGCGACGGGCGTCCAAAACGTGAACGATTTCGCGCGGCTTTCGCGGCCGCCGCGAAACGCTGGACGAAAAAAAAGCCCCCTCACAAGGAGGGGGCCAGGCTGAAAGCTCTACGGGGAGTCGAGCTTTCTGAGGACCGTAGACCATTGACTTATTGTGGCGCGGCCGGGCCGCCCAGTTCGGTGCAAATCGTCAGGTATTTCGTCTGCCTTTTCCCGGTGCGCGGCGCGCAACCGGTTGTGGGCCTTTCGGCAGAAAGCTATACGAAAAGCTGGGGCTTTCCCGGGCTACTGGTATGAAGATGCCGCTTTCCAGAGCAACGCGCCGAGACATCCCGCGATCGCCAGCCAGTACGGTGCAAGGAGCGGCACCGGCGCGATCAACACCGTGAAAGTCACACCGAATACCAGCAAGATCCCATGACCGGCGAGATGGAACGACAGCGGGCTGACGTAGCCGGCCGCCGCGGCCCTCACCTTGCGCCGGACTGTCCCGTCGATGAACATCGCGATGCCGAACACGAGCGCGCCGAGCAACCAGTACTTCATCACGGTGAGCCGATAGACCATCCGGTACACCAGCCGCCAAAAATTGTGAACCCACCGACTGGCGAAGTTCGACATGCCACCATCCTCGATCTGCGAATCCTTCGTCGACTCCATCGACGCCTGCACCAGCCCCGTCTCGACGAAGTAGCGCTTGAACGTACGATTCGTCGCGTCGACAGCATCCGCGGTTCGCGCTTCTCCAAGGCTGGCCGCAACCGATTCCGCTTCGGCATCCGGGATCGCGAACAACGACGGGTCCGGCAGCGCCGGCATCAGCGCAACCGAGAGCAGCGGCACAAAGAAGAACCACATCTTGATGTGACCGACAAAGCGGCTACCGGCCATACAGCTCTCCCACGAGGCCGCCGATGAGATAGATCGGCAGGATGATCAAGCCGGCAAGGCCGACATAGAATCGCGCCGGCTGGCGATCGATGAACATGGCCAGTGCGTACGCCATCGCGTTACGGCCTTGCTGGAACTCCTGCGGCGGCCGAGCAGCCGAGTCGTCCTGCGCTGCAGCAGTCGTGATCGCGCGATGCACGGTGTGGTCATCGACCCGCGTCAGTGTCCGAATCAGAATATGCGTGAGCGACATCGTATTCCTCGAAGTACAGTCGGAAGGTTTCCCCCGTCAGCGCGCGTGCCGCGAGCTGGAACGCCGCCGATCGCTGGCTGATGTTCTCCGGGCACCGTTCGTCAACCATTTCTGGCGCTTGCTTGTGGCGCGACTCGAACGCAGTCACCGGCTCGAACATCGGCGACCAGACGTGGCAGCGCTCGCCATCGCGCACGACAAAGCGCCGCGCGTACAGCATATGGGCTGACCCGAACAGCCCTTGCATGAAAGCGACGTGCGGATCGCCGGTTTTTCGCACGCGCTTGAACGCAGCAAGGCCGTCCACGAACATCTCCTTGACGAGCGGCTCCGCCTTCCCGATGAAGTGCTCACCGACGAACTCCGCGACACGCGTGCACACCAGCTCCAGCTCAGGAGCAAGGGTGAACACCGGGGTCAGGTGGGCAGAGAGCTTGTGCTCGCGAATGATTTTTTTGAATACGGCAGACATGCTTGGTTGTTTAGCCTGTAAGAATTGGAATACGTCCCTGGTACACCGCGCCGCCGGAAATCCGCATGAAGTACTGCAGGTTCGGCAGGCTCTGGATCAGGCGAGTCGGGATCAACGGCACCGCCTCCAGCTGCTGCGACCGCGTTACCGATCCGGTGAACTCGCCGACATGGCCCTCGCTCGCCTTGCTCGTACTGCTGGAGACAATCAGGTTCCGAATCGCGGTATCCCCCACCGTTTTCGAGAACCACTCAGCCGTGTCGGTATCTTCCAAGCGTAAGATGATCTGGTTGTTCAGGTTCCCCAAAACCTGCAGCATTTTGGCCGCATTCCCCAGCTTGGCTTCGAGGTCGGCACGCGTCTGGAATGCCACGAACGCGTTGAAGCCTGCGCCACGGCCCTTGTTCAAAATCTGGATCACCTGCTCGTTGATCGCCTCCGCAATCTCGTCGATGATCAGCACGACCTTAGGGGGCGTGTCGTAGAAGTTGTAGATCGAACCACACACCGCCGAGACGTCGGCCAGAATCATCGACGCGATGGCCTTGGCGACAATGCTGTTGGACAGCGAGTCGAGGCCAATGTGGAGGATAGCCTTCTGGCGAATCACCTTCTCGATCGTCCAGATCTCACGTTCGTCCTCGAAGTCGTCGACCTTCGGCGCGAGCATCAGGCCGGTTTCGCCCGTGGCGAGCATCTGCAGCAGCGGCAGTGCCGACGCAATGATCCGCATGTAGTGCTCGCGGTCGTGCACGTGCGTCGCGATCAGGCCGTCGATCGCTTCGTGTCCCCGGTCGATTGCGCCGAACCGAGCCTGGTAAAGCAAGATCATCGCGTCGACCTTGGTCGAGCCCGGCTTGTTCGCGAACTTGACCGTGTCGGCTGTTACCAGCTCCTCCCAGTTGCTCAGTCCGCTCTCGATGAAGAAGCGCTTGAGGGCCTTCTCCAGGAGCGGGTCGATCCCGAGCTGCGCGTACTTCAGGATCGAGCGCAGGTTCGGCTTGTCGCCGATGTACAGTTCGCCGTTCACCGATCGGCTGATGAACAAGTACGCAAAATCCCGGAATGGCCCTTCCTCCATCAGCTGCGCAATGCGGCTCGGAATCTCGGACGGCTGGGACCAACTATCGAGCGGCTCGAGACGAATGGACTCGGATGGCTTTGCCTGATTGAAATATAGGAACTTGCGGCCGGTACGCTTCGCCTCGCGCTCGACACGCGCCTTCCATTCCTTGTCGTTTTTCGGATCGATATCGATCAGCACATCGCCGCAGTGGATCACCTGCGTCGAGATGACTTCGTACGTCCTCGTCTTACCCGAGCCAGTGGTGCCGCCCACTGCGGTATGGCCGCCCATCGCCTTGTAGTGGAACGGCACGTACCCCTTGTTGGCCTCCAGCCCGTGTGTCCACGACACGCCCTGCGGCGTCCGGTCTCGGATACTGTCTTTTGGTGCGAACAGATTCTCGATCATCTCCTCGAACGCACGCCCTATCTGGGTCTTCGGCAGCCACCTAGGCAGACCTGGGATCTCGGTGGTCGGCATCCGCAAGATGTCGTGGGCCATCTGGCAGTGCTTCTGTGTCCATTCGAAGCCCGTGCCGAGAAACATCGCGTCCGCCTCAGCCTTCATCCGCGTCTGGATCACCAGCAAAGCCGGTACCGAAAGCGTCGTCAGCCATTTCGTCGACAGCCCCATCCGGAATTTCAGCGCGCGCCAGACTTGACCCGAGCGGAACGTCCACAATGCCAGCGCCACAAGCGCGAACGCCCAGCCGTACGGCATGCCCGAGAACGGAAGAACGAGCAGCGCAACCAGCCACCCAAACGCGGCCCTGACCTCGTAGATCGGCCGAAAGTGGTTGAAATAGCCCCTCATGCACCACGCTCCTGAATCAGCTCACCGATGCGCGGCGCCAACGTGACTTCCGACGGCTCGTTGGCGAGCAGCAAGCTTCGGCGGCGCATGTGCTCGATCAGGGTGTCGCTCGCGACGCCATAGCTGCCGATGGTCCGCTTCGACAGGACGAGTCCCTGATCGGTCCAGCGCACCTTCGCCTTTGCCGCCGCGACGTCCTGCTGCAGCGCCGAAAAGAAGTCTACGATCATGCGCGGTGCACCCTTCAGCACCTCATCGAAGTGGTTGCCGCTTGGCGCGGCAGCGGCCGGCTCGCGACGAATCTCGACCGGATTAACGGCGGCGGCCGGCGGCGGAAGCTCGAGCGCCATCTGCCGCGCATCCGGGCCCTTCGGGGCCCCGTGCGCGGCCGGCGCCGCTGGCGTCACCGCCGTCGTCGTACTTTTGGGGGCAGCAGTCGGCAGCGAGCCTGAACCAGACGGTGCGCTACCGCCGGCTGCAACGGCCGCCTGCGCAAAATCGGCTGTCGCAGGCTGTGCCGGTGCCGGCGTTGGCGTGGCCGCCGTCGACGCCGCCTCAACCTTCGGCTCCAGTTCCGCCGCCACGTGGATAGCAGAGGGAACAGCGAACGTCACCGGCTCGAAAACCGCCTGCTGCACCTTCCGATCGAAATCCGCAGCCGTCGCGACCGCCTGCCGCACGACCTTGTGGGTCAGCGACTCGACGCCCATCGGGCTCTGCGTCGGGTTGATGGCGCCGAATATCTCGGCCTGAACTTCGGAATCGAGCCCGCCGAGCAGTTCGGTGCCGACCACCGCATGCGCCAGCATGCCGGTCCGCATCCGCTCGATGGGAAGCGGCGTAGCGCGACGCGCCACACGGTAGCTCGCGCCGGCAAGCCACGGCCCGAGTGCACCGTGGACGGAGGGATTCCAGACCTGGCGGTCCGTCGCCCGCTCGACGTCGAAATTACGGTACGGTTCGTCCAGGCCCGAGCAGATCGCCGCAAGGAACACGCCGTAGTTGTATTGCGGCTCGATCCGCCGACGGCGCTCCGACGACAGGTTCGTGCCAAACTTCAGCCCGCCCGACAGCCGCATCGCGTAGAACGCCGTTTCGACTGTCCACCGGAACGCGCCGGCCGGCTCCCGGTACAACTCCGGGCTGAACGGAACGGACGAAAACCAGTCCGCACACCGCCGAACTAGTCCCATCCATTTCCGCTCGAACTCATCGCGTGACGACTCGTTCGCACATTGCGCGATGAGGTCGATGCGGCGCTCGTTGCGGGCTGTCAGCTCCGCGGCATCAACTGGCTCGAAAAGTCGTGCGTCCGTCATCACACCACGCCCTTCGTTGCGAGCTTCGTCAGGCTCTTGAATGCCGCGCCGCTCGCGTTCGCACCACCACCGAACATCGAAGCAAACTTCGGAATTTCGAATGCGAGGATCAGAACGAAAATCGACAGATCCAGGGTCAGCGATCCGGAATACGGTGTCGTAAGTCCTTTCGAGATCGTGTTGCCGAACGACGTCGCAAGCGTCGTCGTCATCAAGCGCTGAAGAATCGCCGCGACGACCATGTACATGCCTGCACCGATCGTGAAATCAAGCCAGCTCTTGAACCACCCCCGCGTAAACTCCGACATGCCGAGCGCGAACGCAATCTTTCCCATCACGATCGCGACGGCCATCTGGATCGTGCCGAGCGAAACATAGAAAAGAAACACCAAGGCCGCGATCATCAGGAACAACCACGCGAACAGCAGCGGTGCAAGGTTGATCAACAGCGCAATATAGTTCCACCAGTGCTCCGCCTTCAGCGCCTCGATGACTGCGTCGTAGATCGCGCCAGCCGACTTCACCATGGCCATCGGCAATGACTGGGCGTCGGTACCTGAAACTGCGATCGCCATGTCGTTGAACCATTTGTAGAACCCGGGCGCCCACCTGCCGTAAACGATATAGACCGCCGCGAAGATGCCCAGTATCGCGAGGTCTTCGAAGAGGCTCTGCCAAGCCGCGATCGGATCTCTAGTGGCCGCGAACCGGAGCGACGCCAGCACGACCGTCGTCACCGACAACCCAAACGCCATCTTGTTCGATTCCTTGTCGAGCGTCTTGCTGACCTCTACCGCGAGATCGATCAGGTCCTTCATGATTTTCGAAATCTCTTCGATCGCCGCAGTGGCGCCCTTCGCGACCTCCCCGTTCACGTAGCTCGAGCTCCAGCCGGACGACATCGCCTGCGACAAGCCGTCCATTAGCCCCGCGCGTGCCGCAGTCGGTAGCGCGAGCGCGAGAATGAGCAGCCCACATCGGAGCCACATGCGGAGTACGCTATTCTTCATTGCTGACCGATTCCGTACGCAGCCCGCTCGGCCTGTTGCTTCGAGATGAATTTCTCTGCGTCCCCCGCCTTTTCCTTGTCCTCCTCTGCCTGTTGCGCGTCCTTCTGAGCGTCCTTCTGCGCCTTGGCCGCGTTCAACTGGAGGATGTCCGCGTTTTGGCTCGTCACGATATCGAGGTAGTGCGTCGTAATCTCGGCCGTCGCCTGTTGGGTCGGCGACATCGCCAGCTCGGACTGCAGTTCCTGCCGGCGCTGCGCCATTTCGTTCGTGTGCTGCATGATGTTCGAACCCATCTGGAACAGGTTTCGCGCGACCCTGTCGTTCTGTTGGACCAACGTGTTCAGGTCCGCGAACCACTGCGCATTCGACTTGCCCGAGCGAGTAACCAGTCCCTGAACCTGGGTGACCCATTCACCGCCCTTCTGGAGATCGCCGTAAAGGCCCTGCAGCGTGCCGACCAGCCCCTTCACCTTGTTGATATCGCCGGTGATCTGGTCATACGCAGCCTTCCACGCAGCAGGATTCAGATTCTTCGCTTGCAGCAAGTCATTCACCATCATCTGGTACTGGTAGAGGATGTTGGTGTTCTGGTATATCTCGCCCTTGACAGCCTTAGCCGCCGTGATCACGTTCTGCGCAAAGTTCGTCGGGTCGAACACCGTCAGCTGCGCGGACACGTGTTGGGTAAGGAACATCGAGGCCGCGAAGGCCGCGGCGCGAAGGGTCGGCAAGAGTTTCATCGTGGGCCTTTCAGTCAAAGAATTGAGCCGCCGTACGAGCGGCGCACGGCATCGTGGGTGCGTCTTGCGGCTTTTGCCGGAGCGACGGCTGCTGGCCGGCCTGCGACGCCACCGGTCGCACGCGAACGGGCGTCCCGATGGCGACGTTGTTGATTTCGTCAGCCGTGAGCGCGAAGAGGTCGCGGTACAACGACTGCCGGGTAGAGGTCAAATTGAGCGTCATCGGGTTCCTGTCAGTCGACGGTGGCCATTTCACGTAGATAGTCCTCACGCCAGGTCGGCGAGCCGCTCGCGAGGTGCTTGTCGAGCGTGCGCTGGGCCGCGCCGTCCGCGCGCAAGATCGAGAGCGCTTCTTTCGGGAACTTCGCCTGGAGCATCCGTGAGTGATCCGGCGTCACCCATAGGTAGTCTCGGTTGGGAACGCCTTCGCTGATCATGTCGATCTGGTCGTCGGTCAGCCCGAACACATCGCGATAGAGCCGCTTGTTGTTTCGCGCGTCGCGGTTCGGTAGGAAGAAGAAGTTCTGGATGTTTTCCTTTAGGATCTCGAAGTTCGGAACCCGCTCAAGCTGGCTCAGCGACTGTGTCGCCATCACCAGCGTGCCGTTCAACCCGCGGATCGTGACGGCCCACATTTCCAGACGCGCATAGAAGCGCGGGTACCGGAAGAAGAAGCCACACTCCTCGACCTCGATGATCGTGACGCGCTTGCCATCCAGCCATTGCGAGATGCGGTAGAAAGCGTAATCCATGAACAGCGCGGCAGCGACCGGATAGCTCTCGAACAGCTCGCCCATCTCGATCGCAAGATCGTCGGAAAGGGAGAATGCGTCTTCGACGTGATCGAAGAATCGACCGTTCTTCTCACCCTTCGTCCAAATCTGCAAGCGCTCCCGCAGCTCAACGGGCAACAGCGTGGTCAGGAACGAGAGCGTCCAGTACTCCGGGCCATAGCCCTGCGCCAGGGTGACGACCCGCTCATAAATCGTCCGCTGCTGCTGTGGAGTGCAACGGAAATCCTCCCCGTCGCCCTCGATTGCCATCTGGACCCAGTCCGACACGTAGGTGTAGTGCCGTGGGTCAACCAACATCGAAAGCGGATTGACCTGTGTCGCCGCCGCGAACTTGCCGGTTGCATCGACGAACTTGCCGTCTGCGAACACGGTGGGGATACGTGTCGAGCGATTCTTGTCGAACTTGATGCGCCGCGGAGCGAAGCGTCCAGTTTGCGAAACAAGAAAGTTGAGAAAGATCGTTTTGCCCGCGCCGATCGGGCCCACGATCAGCGTATGAGACTTCCCGCTCAGATCGTGCAAGGTGATGCGCTGCAATGTCCGATGGCGAGTCGGAAGCAGCGTGAGCGGGCCGACCTTCTGTCCGAGCTGCTGCGTGAGCCATTGGTTAACATCGCTCCCTTCCGCAACACCGCGCACGGGGGCAATGTCCGAGATTACCGGCGTTTCCACGAACTGCAGCCGTTTCTGCTGGTCCCACCGGCCGGGCAGCGTCGTTGCCCAGGCTGCGGGGAGGTTTCGCTTCTCGATCAGTACCCCGAAACCAGCGTTGCCGATTCGGCCGACGATCTCGCGTGCGTTGTCGTCGCACTCGTCGATCGTGTCGCCATAGACGACCACCGAGATGTTCGCAAAGCCGTACTGTTGGCCTTCCGCGATCAGGCGAGCAAGCGCATTTTCCGCCTCTTCTGCCAGGATCTCGCGCCCCTTCTCGTTCTCCATGCTTTCCTTTTTCTCATCCTTCGAGAAAAAGCTCTTCAGAATCTTTACTGGGCTGAACGCAGCGACCTTGTAGAACTTGCGCATCTTCTCGATGTACGCCTGCGCCTTGCTGGTCGACAGGAATCGAAACATGACGCACACGTCAAACTCGGCGTCCACGTCGGCTAGCACGTCGAGCGCGGCCTCCTGGAAACCCATCCACTCCTTCACCGCGATGATCTTCGCGTACCGCGTGCCGTAGGCTGATTCGAACATGATGTGTTCGGCACCGTATGTCACGAAGCTTTCCGTCAGATGCGTGTCGAGCATCGTCACGGGGTAACGCACGCGCCGCGGTGGAACTGCCGGGTTAGCGGTCTGGTGGAGGAATGCCAGCGCGTTTTGCAGTTGGAGCCGCGTCATCTTGAGGCGCGCGACGCCACCCTTGAACGCGTCCAGGATGCCTTCGAAGCGCTTGATTTCCGACGCAATGCGCTCCATGTCGAACACGAATGCACTACGCGCGAACACCATATCCTTGACGGTCTCGAACAATGCAATCGGAACTGACTTGCCACCCACCGTGATGTGATATGCGATCTTCTCGAAGAGCTTGTTGATCCCCGTCTCGGGCGTATACGCGAGCGCGAGCGAGTGGGTGTTGCGGAAGTACTTCCCGCTCCCCACACTCTTTTGGTTGATCTCGTCAACGCGCTGATCCATCTCCGACGCGAAACGTCCACCGATCGCACCCCGAACACGTCGATGCGACATGCGCCACCATGCGGTGATCCGGTGATCGAAGTTCTTGCAGGCGTGGTCGAGGTTGTCCCGCGCCGCCGAAATTTCGTCGGAATTGGGGCTATCCGCATCCACGCCTTCGAACGTGTACAGCGTCAACAGCGACCCGTCTTTGTCGAGAATGACTTCCGGGGTCACCATCGTCGCCCACGGGGCGATTTCCTGAATCGCTCGACGCTTCGGTTTCGCGCTCACAGCGGAAGCTCCTGATCAAATCCATACGGCCGACGGAATCGGGCGGCGACATCAGCGGTAGGTAGTGGTTCATGCACATCGGGGTACCGGTTGTAGACGACCAGCACCTCTTTCCACCACGGATCGCTCGACGACAGCCAACGGAGCACCCAATGAATCACGATTCCCACAAGAAGGAATGTCGGCGACATGCTGGTGTAGCAGAGCAACGCGGTCAGGGTTCCGTTGATGATCGCCAGGCCACGATCCGCGCCGCCCATTTGGCGTGGCAGGGAAAGCGACCGGCTGACTTTTTTCGGCTTACGCACAGCTGTAGTTGATCTTTAACTGGTTCTTGACGATCGGAATCGCGCACGCCGCGAGGCCAAGGCCGACGATCACAGACGAAACAAACTTCCCGATATTGCTTTCCGAGTTTGAAATCGCCACCGCGCCCACAATGATCAAAACGATGCCGATTCCGAACAGCCATGGGCCGCTCACGTAGGCCTGGATCAGGCAGATGAAGGCGGTGGCGCTTCCCAGGTCGCTGAGGTCGACCGCCCGCGCCGCCGGCGCGGCAAACGTAAGCGCCAAAGCGACCAGCGTGGAGAGCCGTTGGCCCCGCCCGAACAAGTAGTGCGCGGTGTCCAGAGCCTTTTTCCGGGCCAGCGAACACAACGATTGAATGTGCTTCTTCATTGATAAACCCCGTGTGGTTAAAAAACGCGTTCGAGGACGTAGTCCCCGTCTTTGAAGCCCCTGATCGCCAGCACCTCCGACACATGGCGCAACTCCCCCGAGCGGCGCAGGTGAATGACATAGTGGAAACAGTCGGCGATTGCCTTGCGCATGTCGGTGAGCTCCCAGCGGCTGCCGGGGGGGATGCCCAACATCGCGAGGCTCTCGAGGCGGCTGAGACCGCCACGCGCATCGTTTGAGTGAATCGAACCCATTCCGCCGTCGTGGCCGGTGCTGAGTGCCTGGATGAAGTCATACGCTTCCCCACCTCGCACTTCGCCGACGATGATCCGGTCGGGACGGAAGCGCAGGCAAAGCGCGACCAGAACCTGTGTCGTCACACCCTTGTCGGGGTTCGACAGAAGTCGGACGCGGTTCGGAAGGTCTACCTTCAACTCCATCGTGTCCTCGATCGTGATAACGCGCTCCTCCGGGGGAATTTGACCGTTGAGCGCGTTCAGGAACGTTGTCTTACCGGTCGATGTACCGCCAGCGACGAGCACGTTGGCGCGCTGTTGGACCATCGAGGTGAATGCCTCGGCGAGCGCGTCGTCGGCAACGCCCGGCGGGAAAATTGGTCGATCGATATCTCGCTTCGCATGGATCAGCGAGAACGCACCCATGCGCGCGTAATCCTTGATCGACAGATTGGTCTCTCGGTGGCGCCGAATCGCGAGCGCGTCGCCGTCGATCGCCGTCGGCTTCATCACCGTCGCGATCCGGAGATTCTTGTGGCCGCCGTTGATGATCCCCTGGGCCGTGCCGGCTTGCGCCGACTTCTCAACCGAGGCTGCGAGCGAGTGGATCGCACCCGTCAGCGTCGCTGGATTGAACTCGACGTCGAGGCGACGCATCACCCCCCGCTCCTCAACCCAGATGTTGTTCGCCGAATTGATCATGACTTCGGCGACGTTCGGGTGATCGAGGTACGGTTTGATGAGCTTCAGCGATTCGAAGAACAGCTGCACAGCGTTCTCTTCGAGTCGCGCGACCTTCAGAAAGGGATTTTCGGCAATTTCAGACATGCAGCTATTGTTCAAGCTGGCACATCCGCCGATCGCCCGAAAGAATGGCCAATTTGAACAGCTTTCGCGGCCTCGACGAAGAGCATGGCCGCGCCGTCGGCGCACCGATTTCCACGCAACTGGTTGTGGGGGCAAACTCGAAATGCTCCAGAAAAACGTATAGCTTTCTCCCGTCTCGGACCTGTCGACTGGTGGCATGCGTTTGCAACCTACGAAAAAAAAACCCGGTCACAAGGACCGGGCGTGTTCCAGGAAATAGCGAGCCATTGCAGTCGCTCAGCACACAACTTCGATTGTCTCGCCGAACGGGGCGCGCCGGGCGCGCTTGATCGGTGTCGTCGACGCCCAAAGCACTGGGTAAGCCGGCTCGTCGGACGGAAACATACCGACCATATCAGTCAGGTACACGAGAAACGCGGGGTCGATACCCTCGCTCTTAATCCGTCGAAACGGATCGATGAACGAGGTACCGCCACCACCTTTCAGCGGCGCCAGCTCGACCGGGTCGCCCCGCTCGAACACCTGAACCTGCGTTACGCGCTCGTCGCAATCCATCACGATCAAGCGACGCGGGCGAACCGCATCGGCAACGGCCAGGATCTCGGCCGCGAACTGCGCCTGCGTTTCATCCCAGACCGAGCCGCTGGCGTCGCGGACAAACACCGCGTCGCCCACCGCCGGCTCGTTCAGTGCCGGCAGATACATCCCAAGGTGCAGGTAGCGGCGATTCGGCTGCGCCCACGTATAGTCGGTCGGCGCCGCGTCCTGCGCAAAGCGATGCAGGAGCGAACGCCAGTCGACTACCGCGGCGACAGATTGCTCAACAGCGGCCTGTAACGTGCCGCCGAGCTTGCCGCACGCCTGCGCCGCTTTGGCCGCCTGGAGCACGGCCACCTTCCACTCGGCCTCCTTCGCCGCCTTGTCGGGCCCCGCATACTGCCGGACTTCCCCGCAGGATGGTGCCGGTCCAACCGCCTGGTCATCCGCTGGCTCCGGTTGAGAGCCGGGCGAACCCGTCGATTTGCCCGGCTTGCCGCCCGGTTGCTTCACGGCTTGCAGAGCTTCGTTCAAGCGCATCCCATAGATTTCCTCCGCGGACATCCCCTTGAAACGCGCGTCGACGAGTACGCCTGGCGGAAGCTGCATGCCGGCATCCAGGACGATCGGGTTGATGGCGTAGTCGCACGCCTCGTTCCAACCGTCAGGTTCGCGATAACCCTGCCGCCAACAATGCCCGTTCACGACGTGCCACACCTCGTGGGCGAGCACACCGCGAATCTGCAGCTCCGTCAGTCCGGCCGCATACATCGGGTTGTAGCCGAGCGATTCGCCGTCCGTCCAGAAGGTCTTGCAACTCGGATCCGCTCGGACCTTGAGCCGAAGCGCCAACACCCCGATGAACGGATGGTCGAGCACCAGCGCAGTGCGCTGCTTCGCGATGCGTGAGTCCATGGCATCCTCATGCAGCGGCGAGGAACGCTAGGCGAGTCGCCGACTGGTCCGGAATCTGGTCAGTCAGCGGTACCGCCGGCACACCGCCCATGAAGGCGGCCATCAGCCCCTCGATCTCGGTCGCCTTGGTGGCAACCTGCGAGCGCAGCACGCTGGACTCCTTCAGGTCCGCGCCGTTGTGCGCTGCAAGATGCTGCTTCGCCTCCGAGAGGATGTGCGCGAGCTTCGGGTCGTTGCTGAAGTTCAGCTTCGGCAGCAGATCGCACAACTCGCGTACGTGGTTCGCGACGTCGAGACGGACATTGCCGGACGCGTACAGGCGGGAGGCCATCGTCGAGACAGCCTCGTACAACCGGCCAACCAGATCGTTGTTCGCGGTCTGGATCGACGCCAGCGCATGCTCGTCGATTTCCGTGCGCAACGAGGTCAGGACGTCACTTGGCAGATCCACACCGAACTGACTTGCGTCCGGGAACGGCAGCACCGACAGCTTGACGCCGAACTTGCCCTTCAGCTCGGCCAGACTCGGATAGTCGGCCTCGTTGTACAGGGTGTTCATCTCCGCCCTCGCCTGCTCCTTCAGGTCCAGGTAGTTCGTCAGGAAAATCGATACGGCGAGATCGAACTCGTCCTTCATCGCGCGCAGCCGCTCTGCCAGCTCCATGTAAACCATGGTCGGCAGCAGTCGCACGCCCAGTTGATCGTACTTCAGCGTGCGGCTGTAATAGTGCGAGCGGATCCGGTTGCCGATCGACAGTACTTCCGCATAGCTCGGCGCGTGTTCCGGCAGCAGACGCTTGTTGAAACGGCCGATGCCACGCGCGTGGTGGCTTTTCTCGACCTCTTCCGTGACCTTCCCGTCATAGCGACGGGCAACCCACGTGGAGATCGCGACGGACGACAGCATGACCTTGGATTGCAGATCGGTGATGTTCATGAATGGCTCCAGATACACAGAAAACTTCGAGACGAAAAAAAGCCACGGACCGGAATCGGCCGTGGCGACAGGGAAAAGCACTACGGGGTTTGAAGGCGGTCACACACCGCGGATGATCTTGCCGATCTCTCCGCCTTGCGCACGAATGAATGCATGGTGGTTCTGCAGCTCGGGCGTGCGCGCAGTGGCGTCCCGTACCAGCAGCGCCGTGAACTCGCGGTGGCCAGCATCAACGAGGCGGTCCGCATAGCGCAGAACCCGCTCGAAGTTGCCGTCGCTCGCCTTGTGTGCGAGCGCTGCCGTGAGCGCGTAAAGAATGCTCGGCTCTTCCGGGATGACGCCCAAATCGGGATTCAGGAGAATCGCGTCGACCGAGGGCAGCGCCCGGTAAATCGTGAGAAAGCTAAGCAGCTCAGTGCCAGCGCCTTCACCGACCGTCGCATTGATTGCGTCAGGCAGCAAATCCGCCGGAACAGCCTGCATCGTCTTGGCGAGAAACCCCCATTTCCGGGGGCTTGCCGACGCAACGATATCTCGGCTGCTACGCTCCTCCCACAGCAAGTCGGGCCTGAAGCGAAGGAACGCGATCAGCTCGGGCGGCACATTCTGTTGAACCGCCCACGTCGTCCAGTCGTCCACGCTGGCTGCGAGCTCGACGACTGCCGCGAAACGCGAGACCAGCGGATCGAGGATCCCGGTGACAGCGGCGTTGTCGCCGCGGCGATTCGTAGCCGCGACGAACGTGACGCAGTCGGGCAGTTGGTGCTCGCCGATACGGCGCGCGAGCAGCAGCTGCATCTTGGCGGCCTGCACCGCCGGCGAAGCCTGCCCGAGGTCGTCGAAGAACCAGACCAGTGGACGCTTCGCCGAGAGCGCGCGCTCGAGGTCGCCGAAAGGCAAAAATCGAGCATGCGTGCCGTCGGACGACGGGAACGGCAATCCCTTCGAGTCGGTCGGGTCTTCGACAACCGGGTGGCTGATGAGCAAGTCGTGCTCGGCCGCCGCGGTGGCGGTTTCCACGATGTCGGATTTCCCGATACCCGGTCGGCCGGTGATCAGCACGGGAAGCCGCTTAGGAATGTAGACGGCAAGCAGCTTGGTGAGGCGTGCGGGAGAGAGTTTCATGGGGTTCCTGAAATGACAGAGCCCCACGTGATCACGCCCGGCAGGGACGTGACCCTGCGGGGTGATTGAAGATGCCGCAATACGGCGAATCGATGCGTCCTGGGACGCCAGTTGATGCTCTACGTGCGTGCGCCGAGCAACGCCGCGGCCTGCCTCGCCGTCAGCGACGATCGCGAAACGCTGGTTGAGCGGTTCACGATCATGACGCCATAGACGTCCGCGAGAACTCGCGCCTCGGCACAGAGAACGAGCAGCTCGTCGGGCCCGGTCGGTGCCGGCGAGCGATTGCGCCACACGTTGATCGCCACCTCGATCTCGGTGATCGAAATGGCATCAGGTGGCAAACGTGTGGACGTGTCAGTTTGGTTCACGGGTGGCCTCGGAAGTGTCGCCCCGTGAACGACGCCCTGCGGGACGTGATTCCCTGGGGCTGGAAATGGCCGCATGCGGCGGATTCGATGCGTCGGTGACGCGGTGAGTAAAGCCAGTGTAGGAGCCGCCGTCATGCGGGCCGACCGGAAAGATCGAGAAATTGACGTGGCTTTGAAGCGATCCCATTCCGAATGGGTGAAAAAAAACCGGCGCACGAGGCGCCGGTTGTTCGATAACGGGTGAAGGATCACCGCTCACGCCCCAAGCAAATCGCCTTGGAGCTTCAACATCGGAAGGACCTTCGCACGGATCTCGGCGTCCCGGTCCCGCATCCGTCGTGTTCGCTCCTCGCCAACACCGTTGTGCTTCTCGACCACATAGACGAAGTACAGCGGCTTCGCCGGCCCCGGCCACACTCGCCATGCAGCCATGATGCGGGCGCGCGTCGCCGCATCGCACGCGAAGTACGACGCCCGACCCTTTCGCCATACGCTCGCGTCGTGGTCGCGCATTCGCTGCTCGCTCTTCCGAGCCCGGGCAATGCGCAGCGCCTTCTCTGCATCGACGTCCGTTTCGGGCGCCGGTGCAAGCTGATCCGCGAACAATGGGCAATCACGCTCGAGCTTTTGCGCAACACGCTTGTGTCGATTGAGGAAAGCCAGTTCCTTACGATGTGTCCAGACATAATCCTCGTAACGGATAGTTCGATCGAATCGCATAATCGACCCCTCGATCAAGCTGCGAGCTGAGTGAGCCGCGACCGCGCATAGTCCAGCGTGCCGTTCTTCGCGTGGAGAGTTCGCCCTTCGGTCGCACCCGGCTTCGCCAACGCGTAGCGCGTCGCCGCACCATGTCGAAAGCTCCGGATCTCGGAATACCCGTCAGCGATCGCCTGGTCGACATGCTCGACACCCGAAATCAGGACGTTGTCCGATCTGCGGTATCGCGCGCGGCCAGCCTGCTCCTTCGCATCATTGGTGGCTTCTTCGGCGAGCCTTTGCGCGCGTGTGGCGTCCTGCTTTGCCTCCCATTCCGCTTGCGCAGCCTCGTCATAGCCGCAGAACGAGAAGATCGCGCGCCGCCGGCGAGCCGAATTCAACCCGCGCAACGACAACCCAAACTGCTCTCGGAGTACCTGCTTGCTCTGGTCATTCCAACCCGCCGGCTGATCCAGAATTTTAAGCAGCTCGCCGACATTCCGCGCCTCGACGACGGCCGCGAATTGATTTGGGCGCTCGAACGTTGTCCGCCCGCGATCCAGCTTCGCCATCTCGACCTGGAGACTGTACCGACGCTGCGAAATCCGCCGTTGCTGTCGCTCAGCATCGAGCCAGTCGAGCGACTTCTTCAGGACAGCATCCCCGATCAGTTCACGCAAGCGCTCCGCGACCGGAGATGTTGCCGTACCGACGTCCACCGGCCGTTGATACTGCTCGGGAAGATCCGGCTTGGCCACGAGCCCTGCGGCGAAAAGACGGTCGTCGATGTCGACGTACGTGCTGTCAGCAGGAGCAGACTGCAACGCCGCGACAACCTTCGCACCGAGCTTCGCGTCAATCGGCCGTTTCTCGTGCCGGAAAATTGCCACCGCGGATTTCATGACACCGTATGGGAGTAAGTTGCGGAGGATTGGCACATCCAGAAGAACGGGGAACCACTGGAGGTCGTATTGGAAACGCTTAGCATCGCCACGGTAGTCCGCCAGCACCGACTCGGGAACCGGTTGATCCAGAAACAGCGCATAGGCAACGTGAACCTCGTGCCGACCGTTGATCCCGCCCGAATGTGAGAGACGCGGCCCTTCCGACGTATACCCGAACAGGCTACCCGCGACCTGTTCGCAAACATCGGGCAGATGAAAGCGCTGACCAGCGGTTCGCGCAGCCTCTACCTCAGCTTCGAGCTGCTCGCCAGAAAGCATCCATGCGGGTTTCTTCGCCAACTCGAACACGAAACGGAAGAGCTCCCAGCGCTTTCGAGTGACCTGCCAGGGATGCAGCTGCTTCCCGTCCTTGGTGAACCAGCATTCACGCAGCTCGGTAAACAGAGCAGTGAAGATTGCGTGGGCGGTGCCCGGTTGGCGGACCGTCAAGATCCCGTTGTAGCGCAGGATCGGAAGCAGAGCACCACCGCGGGTCAACGAGACCTCCGTCGTTTCGTAAGCAGACAGAGAAGCATCGTGGAAAAGCACGTGGAATACGTGCGCGAGTGTATCGACTTGAATCGCTTCGTTCGGAGTATGGATCGTATACATGGGTGGTTGTCCTTGCGAAAAATGGGCAACCACCCATCCGGGCAGTCGCCCCGGAGTGGGAAAGAGAAAGGTGAAGCGTCAGTCGATTTCGAGCAGTCTTGATACTACTGCGGCAACGGCCCAGCCGTGCGAGCGCGTAAGCGTCTTGATGCGTATCAGCGGTTGTGTGCGCCAGTGTCCAGAGCCTCCCTCGGCTGCCAACCAGACACTATCAACCACAACAATCCAGCCCTCCGATGTGCCGCGTTCTACCGACACCCGACCACGCCTGCGATTGGTGTCGTCGCATGGCCACACAGACGACGGTTTCAGACCATAGAGCGCCTCATTCGATCGCGCGACAAGATTAGCTGCAACTACCCACTCGGGCTCCAGCTCGGTCGAGCGAAGCATCCTCTCGACGTATTGAACGATTTCCTCTAATGCCTTGCCGGCCAGATCGAATGGTGCCGACGAGGCAGACGACGCCCCGGTGCATAAATCGGACATGGAAACTCCAAAGAAAAAGGGCCGCACCATACGGTGCAGCCCTTGATGAATGGCGGCCGCCACAGTGGGCGGCCGAAAATACGACTCAATGCATGCGGCGGTGCGGGAAACGACGTTGCTCGCGTTCCGCCCTCCGGCCGCGCTCGCACGCGATGACGCCATAGCCACAGAAAACGAGAGTCAAAAGCAACGCAACAATTCCGAAATCCATATCTAGTCTCCGTTCACGGAGTCCATTCCTACAACAAAGGTTATCACAGCGACTACAACCATTGCGGCCATGTTTCTGACCATCTGGAACGTCCAGCCGGGTGCAGAGTTAGCGTAGCCGACGATGCCCACGATCGCGGAGACGGTCAGTGCGTGACAAACCCGCCCGTACTGTTGGCGCTGGTCTTTTGACCACGTCGATCGAATCAGCCTTGTGCTCAGCCAAGACCGCTGGAGCGCAGTTGACAGCCGCAATTCGACCACGGCGAGTGTGTCGGCCGTGCTCTGGATCAACGTGGCTCCGTTGCCATCCCAACTCGCCATGATGGTCGGCGGAGACTCAGTCTCACCTACGATCGCGAGGAAGTCGCGCAGCCGGGCCGAGACGTAGACCATCCCGATATCCGGAGCGTATGTGCAGCGGTCGACAACCGAGAGGCCCGATGGGAAGTCGATACATACCTCAACGAACTCCATCGGACCTCCTAGCGGCGGTCTCGATCGAGACCGTCAACCAGCCGAAGACCCCCAAGCAAAGCCTGGTAGCCCTCGTGCGTGTCGAGTTGCGCGAGCGGCACGGTGTTGTCGCCACCACCCGATAGGTCACGAAGGCCTCGCCGCGTGCGGAACGACACCGCGACGTGCTGACGCGACGTCGAATCCACGACCTCGAGCATCATCCGGCTGGTGCGCAGGGTGACACGGCAGCCGCGGCCGGCCTTCGCCGGCTCGGCTACCACCTCATGCTCACCTGCTCGCAACCGCAGATCGCGCGCAACACGATGCAGCATCCGCATCGCATGGTGGGTCAGCGCAGCGTCGGACGCTACGCCACCCGCGCGCCGGTCCGCGTACAGAACTTTCGGTACCTTGAACATCTTGCCCTCGGAATATAAAAAGCGAGGCCCCGAACGGGAACCTCGCTATGCAGGAAGGAGCCCGGCTGTTGCCGGCGAATGAACGGCTCAGCGCGTGATGCGCATGCCGGAAGAACTGCTGACGAGCATCACGCGATCGCCAGGGGCGAAGCGCTGCTCGTCGGATTGAACGACGACCAGCGTGCGGCCGGACACCGTGCGCAGGACGACCTCAAGGCCGGCGTGACGCGCGAGCGATTCCGACAGGCGCTGCGACACATAGGCCGCACCCGCGCCAGCGAGCGCGCCAGCGATGTATCGGCCATTGCCGCCGCCGATCGTGCGAGAACCGAGAAATGCGCTGACACCCGCGCTCAACAGCGATGCCAGACCGGAACGGTCCGACTCGTTGCTGATCGTGACGCCGCGCACGCTGACGACCGTGGCCGCCTCGATTTCTCCCGCGCGCTGAACGTCGTAGCGCCGGTAGACGTCGGGGGAACCGAAGTCGTACGAAGCGCACGCGGTCAACGAAGCGAGGAGCAGAACAGAGATGAGAAGCTTGAACATAGCGATTGCCTCAAAAAAAAGAGGGCAATCGCCCGTCAGGGAAATTGCCCTGACAGGGAAGCCGACGTATGGTCGGTGAGAGAAATACGCACGGACAGAGCCGATGCGAAGGGGTCGATGCGCAGACGCGCGGGAAACAGGATCAGTGTAGGCCGGCGTGCTGCCATCGCCCGCCGGAATCGTCGAGAAAACTGCCCCGCTTTCCTCTGGCCGAAAAAAAAAGCGCCTACCCGATTACTCGGGAGGCGCTGGTTGAAGTTGTGTTGGCAAGCTACCACGGGATATGCGGGTCCATCGGGTCCACGCGCTTGCGAGCCCTCGACTTCTTCGGCTTTGGCGCGTCATACCCGAAACGCGCCCATGCGGCGGGATCGATCGGTATCGGGCTGGTGCGACCAGTCTCCAGGTTCACAAAGCTGCCCGAATACTTCAGCGACCCCGTCCGAAAAAGCGTCCAGAGCAGGTTGTAGGCCTGTACCGAGATCGCCTGATTGATGACCAAGGACTGCTTGCGCAGCGCATCGGCCATCGAGCAGGACGGTGTGTCGTCGCCCCTGTCATTCTTGGCATTCAGCAGTTCCGGGAACAGATCGCCCACGTGGGGCAACCGGTCGTGCCGGGCCTTGCCGAACTCCCCGAGAATGACCTGACCACGATCCGTCTCATTGCCGCAGTCGAGGTAGTAACGACAACTCCCGCGCTTCGCTGCCTGCACGATGGCGTGCCGCGCGCGACGTGAGTCGACGCAACCCACCACGATGTCGGCGACGATCCGCACCGACGAATCGACACGCCGCGGCTCCGCAACCCAGTTGGTTCCCATCAGGTTGTTGAGCCGGTTCACGAGCAGCAACGCCTTGTAATGCCCGACGTCATTGGGATAGAACCCCTGCCGCCCGACATTCGTCTCGCTGACGGTGTCGTCGTCGTACACCGTGCACTCGATCCCGCCAGGGTGGCCGAGCTCAATCATGGCGTGATGCAGCCGCGCGAGACTGGGAAGAAATGCGCTCCCGGTCCCGCCGGCTCCAACCACCACAACACGCCACGGCCGGCGGAGCATGTCGGCGGGAATACTATGAGTGATCACCTCGCTCATCACACCCCCTCCATTGTCAGCGCCGCCGCCCACGACTCGGGCGCGCGTTCGAACTTCTCGAAGATCCCCTTCGCGCAAAGCCGCAGCGCGACGGACGGCGTACGATCGCAATCGCCCAGCACGAGCGCAAACTTCACGTCATGCTTGTCATCCTGATTGTCCGTGCGCGAGAAGAATGCCGGGCCCGTGCCATGGGAATGGCAATCCACCACCAGCCATTCGCCGTCTGCCAGTCGCGGACGCTCATAGACCAAATGCCCCGGCCCGTGCGACAGCGAAGGCAACGCAACGATACGGAACTCACCGGTCACGCTGTTCCAGACAATCCACGCGCCGACCTCGTTTGGCAACGCCGCCCGGGCCATCGCATGAAACTCCGCGACGAGCGCGGCCGGAATCTGCCCGCACAAGACCGCCGTCGTCTCTTCGACCTTCCCGTACGGGACAGCTGTCGAGACTGCGTACTGCGCGATGCGACGCACCACGCGCACCCATGGACGCAGGACTTCGAGATAGACGCCATCCGACGCGATGAGCAGGCGCTCACCCGAACGCGTCATCGGGACAACAGCCTCCCGCGACGGAACCATCACCGACGGGAAGGACTGTTGGAGAACGGTATCGAGTGGATTCATGCGCCCCTCCCGACTTGCCCGTTGACCAGCTGATCGATCGTCCGCTTCATCGGCACCAGCGCGTTGAGCGGAAACGTCTCGCCGAACTTGCCGTCGAGCATGTCGCGCCAGAACGCGTACTCGCCGTCCTTGTACTCGATCCGTTTGCCGCCGGCGTTCGGATGCGTGAAGGCCGAATCGAAGAACCCGGCTTCCCAGCCATCGATCGACGCCACATCCACACGCTTCGGAACCTGCGCACTGCCAATGCAGATCCGGCCCATGTCCCAGGTGTTGAAGTACGGCGGTTCGAACAACGGCGTCTCGCGAACGGGGCGATCGCTGCATGCCACCGCGAACACGCGAAAGCCTTGATTCGAGGCCTGGAACACCAACCCCGGATGCGGCACAACGGCGCTTCGCTTGCCAAGGTTCTCGCATTCGAAGAACACCCGGCGCATCGCTGGCGGGCACCACCACGTGACTGCTTCAGGCGACACCCCGAGCACCGTCGCTGGCAAAAACTCCGCCCGCGGTGCCACGTGCTCGGCGAGCTGCTGAAGCGTTTGAACAAGCACCTTCCGGTCGAGCGGCCGACCGGCGCCAATGACGGGTCGGCCACTTTGGCGGTCAGCGATGACAGCGTGGGCTGTCGCAAAATGCGCACCATCCTTGCCCGTATAGAGCAACAACGCTTGCGACAACGCGACATCCGAACCAGTTCTGCCGGCCGAGATACCAGACATAACACACTCCTTTAAGTGGGTTGACTCACCAGCGCAAGAAGCCGGTCAAGGTGAGTGAGAATTCGAAACGCCAGTGCCAGGTCGGCGTACTGGCGGCGGATAGCCTTCGAAGTCGACTCCAAACGGGAAAATCCGCTGTAGGTCGTCGCATCACCGGATTGGGATTCATTGTCGAAATGACAATCGAGAAGGTCGCCGACAAACTGGTTGTCCTCAACGATCACCGAGCAAAGCGCGTAAGCCGGATTTGCGGCGTAGTTCACGTGAAGCAGATCTCGACTACGGCTGCGGCGCATCAGCGCGCGGAGCTTGAGCACCTCGGTGCAGACGCGCCTAGGCATGCCCCTGCTGCGAGCGCGAAGACGCATCAGCTCTGGGTCGGTCAGGGCACCTCGATAACGCCACTTACCGCCGCTAAACACACACGGATCAGCGTCGTCCGGACAAAGCTGTGGCCGAACAACCGACGGCAGATACGCAGAACGGGTTTCGGTGTCCTCGTCGAACCGTTCCTTCAGCGCTTCGTCCGCATCCTTGTCCGAAATGTTCGGATCGCCGTCCCAGTACCAGCACGAAAATTCGTACATGAACCAGTCTGGGAGGCGGATGAACATCGTCCGGGCCGATGCGCGGTACAACGCGGCCATCACCGTCCGGAAGAGCAACGGGTGGGCCAACCGCAGTGTCTCGATCGCCCCTTCAAGGGAGTACACCCACTCATCTTCAAGGCCGAACCCGAAGAATAGCGGCGTCGGGTCGTCATCGTTGTTCCCGTTACCGAGGCCATCGAGAACATCACGAACCGCATGCGCGTCGAACAGATGCGGCGCGAATCGGAGCCGAGAAAAAAGCCCATACTGACGTCCCATCCACGCATGAAACGCCTGCTGGAACGCGTCGCCGGCGTCGGCCGGATCATGAACATCACCTGCGCGCAACGGCCCGTACTGGAAATGCTTCAGGACCAAATCCGACAGGTTCACGTCTTCACGCCACTTCAAACGAACCGCCCCCGGCACCTCAGTCGAGAAGGACGGAAGCGTCAGAAGATCAGCGGCAAGTCGACGTCGGGCAGGGGCAGCGCGTGGCGGTTGCCAACGCGCGGCCGAGCCAGCTGCGATGCTTGAATCAGGGAGTGCAGGATCGAAGAACATTTCCGCATTTCCTCGTCATATAAAAAAACCGGCCTTTCGGCCGGTTCCTGTTGGTTGAAGCCACCATCCGGATCGGACAGGGCTTTGAGCAGATCTCGTTTACGCATGGGCGCCCTTGGCACCCGCTGCGCGGACGAATTTGTAGTGCGCCACCTCGCCCTTCATGTCCGGGCCGTCGACCGCAGCGGTCGTCAGCTCAGGGTATTGGGCGGTGTAGAGATCGCGTACCTGGTCAGGCGAAAACGTCGGACCGGGATCCAAAAGCGCCATGCCGTTGTAGGTGAACTCGCGAACCAATGCTGCGATGCTGATCGACATAGCGCACCTCACAAAATCAGCGTGGACAGATCCGTACCGGCCGGCTTCTCGTCGGCAGGGGGAGTTGCACCGGGCGAGGCGGCGGCCGTTACGGCCCCTTCCTCATCTGCATCAGCGTCTTCGTCCACGGCCGCATTTGCGGCCTCAGGCTTCGACGCTTTCGACAATGCCTTTTGGGCCTTCGTCGCCTGCGACTGCTGCTGGGCCTCGAGGATCGCATTGGTAGCCGCCACCTGTTCGCCGAGCGATTGGTGCGCAGCGGTAAAGCTACCGATCGCCGCCGCGAAGCCCTCGTCGAGCTCTGCAGCCGTCGCTTTCAGGATCAACGGCTGTCGCAGCATCGCGTCCTTGCCACCTGCCGGCGTCAAAAACACGACGATGTTGTCGCCATCCATCGTCAACGACAAGACGAGTTTTTCCGCGGAACGAAGTAGCGGTTCGAGTGCTTGAAACATTTGAATCTCCAAATAATATGCGCCGCTCGAGGCGGCGCAGAGTGTCGACGCGACTCGGCCAGGGGCCGCCCGCTGCTTAGAACTTGAGAACTTTCAGGAGCTTGCCCTCGTAGGTGAAACCTTCGACGGCGAACAACGCCGTGATGACTTCGGCCTTCGACTTCGAGAAGACTTTCTTGAAGTTGTCGCCCATCGCCGCGCGCAGCCCGAGCTCGTCCGCGATCACCATCATCTCGGCCTTGGTGACGAGGTCCAGAAACTCCTTGTCGAGCTTCCAGTACTGCGTCAGATCGAGGTTGTGGTGCTTGCAGAGTTGCTTGAGATACGTGACGTCGAGACCTTCGATCGCCGCGACAAACATGCCGGTGACCAGCGTCGCAGCCTGCTCATCCGACGTCGAGCAAGCGAGAGAAAGGGCTTTCGGAAGGTCAGCCGCAGGAGCCTTCTCGTCCGTCACCTTTTCGTAGACCGATCGGAAAACTTCGTCCTTGATCTGACGCGCATAGCCCGCGAGGACGATTGCGATCAGGTACTGTCGAGCGAGCGCCGCATTTTTGCCGACGTCGCGCCGCAGTGCCTTCCGCCACAGCGCCTCACGGTATTGCTTCACCCGGTCGGATTCGGCGACCACGGTTACCGCCGCCGGCGCCGACGCATCGGAGCTCGATGCGCTCTTGCCCGCTGCTTTAGTCGAAACGGGCGAACCCTTGGCGTCAGAGGTCGCAGCTTTCGCCGCGGCCTTCTCAGCCGTGATCCGGTCCGCAACCTTACGCATATTGCAGACAGTGTCGAAACACTGGCCACGGAAGGTCTTGCCGAGAGAATCGGGCAGCCCGCTGACAGCAACGCCGTAGTTCTGGCAGCCGTGGCACGCCTTCGCCTGCTCGGCACCAACACCGTTCGCCCCGTCGACCGCGAGTTGGACCCGCGTGTGATTGTCGCCAGCACGCACGATGCGCACGGTCGGGAACTCGTCACGCAAACCCGCGGCCGTGACCTCGAGCTGCTTGTCCGTCTTCCCGTTGTAGCACTGGCGATTCGTGCAGTTACCGGTCGCGATCGACTCGCCGAACATCTCGGATTGCATCGCCGAGTTGTGCGGGCACGCCGCGCAATCGGCCTTGTCGAAGATCGCGGCGGACAGAGAGCATGCCGCACTCTCGACGAGCTTTCGGACGTCGGTCACGGACTTCTTCTCGGAGATGATCACCGGAAGCACGCGATCCTGATTCTCCTTGGACAGTGCGGCAAGCAACTCCGCGTGACCCAGAAGGATCTGGCGCGTGTTCAGGGCGATGAGGACTTCGTTACTGCAGTTCAGCAGCGCGAGACGGCTGTTGAGCGTGGGAAGGCTCCAGCCGATCCGCCTGGCAGCCTCTTCGCGATCCCCTTGGCAGCGGCCAAGAAGGCGCGCCGCCTCGACTGCCTCGTCACCGGGGGACATGTCGTCACGCTGAATATTCTCGGTAAAGGCAATTTCCTCCGCCTCAACCGGATCCACGTCCTTAACGTTCACCGGCATGTCGTAGTCATCGCCGCGCGTTTCGAGCGCGGCTTTGTACCGACGGCCGCCGGCGATGAGTTCGAAGAATCCGTCGTCGATCGGACGGACGATAACCGGCGTATCAACACCGCGAGCCGAGATCGACGCCTTCATTTCGGCCATCTTGGCGTCATCGAAGTACGTGCGAGGGTTTCGACCGAGCTTGATACGGCCGAGCTTGATGGTCGGCTGCTGAAGGAGTGCTTGTTGCATTGCAGGTTCTCCGGAGAGGGAACCTGCCCCCGATCGGGAGTGGTTCCCGATGGGGTTGGAAAGGAATGCCGGCGGCGCCGGCTGAGTCGATGCGTCAGTGACGCGGTAGATGAGGAAAAGATAACGCTTGAATTTTCAGTGGCTTGTCGGAAAGCCCGAGAAAATCAGCCAGCTTTTCCTGATCGAGTGCAGCTCGAGTTTCGGGATTTGAAACGAAAAAGCCCGATCGAAACGATCGGGCCTGGGTCAAAGAAAACGCACGCTATCGCATGGTCTAGAAGAGCGCCAACTGATCAACGGCCTCAAAAATGCTGGCTCTCGACTGCTCGACAGCTTCGTCGAAGAGATCGCAAAGGCCCTCGTCGGAAACCCCGGCGGCAAGCGCCGGCGCCTCGACGACTGGCGCAACGGCGACCTCACTGTCGAACACCACGTCTCCCGCCGGTTCCTGCATTTCATCGGCGTCCGGAGCGACCGCGCTGCGGTCCAGCGCCAATACTTCACGCAGAGCATCTGCCTGCCTGTGCTGCCGAAGCTTCGCCCGCCAACCGCCGAGAATATGCGCTGGGGTGTACCACATACCCCACACCTCCATGGTGAGCGCGTTCCCGTGCACGATAATCGCGGGAACGTGCATCATCGACAACTGCAGATAGGTCATATGCACGCAGCGTGCGTCGATGTCGATGCAGGTTGCATGCAAGGTCTGCTGGTAGTTTTGGCCGACCGAAAGCAATGCGTCTGCCGTCGCGATTACCATGCCACCCGCACCACATGCAGGCTCTTGCATGCGCATGAACCCATCCTGCTCAATGGCGTCGCTCCGACCGCCGATCGTGATGCCCGCCATCAGGCGGGAAACACTGTATGGCGTGAAGAACTGGCCGGCCCGGTCGTTGCCGATGTCCAGCATCATGTACGTCTCACCGAGCACGTCCGTCAGGTTTCCCGGACAGGGCAATGCGCCAGGCGGAAGGTCTTCATCGACGCCAAGTCGATGCTCGAACGAGAGCGTTAGCTCCGCGAACATCCGGGCAAACAATTGAAGCTCTTCGGGTTTGTACTTTCCGACGATCTCCAAGTAGCGCCTTTCCCGCGGTTCAAACTGCGGCTTGTCCACGCTGTTGCTCAGCGTGATAGCGGATATCTCGACGAAATCCGCAAACACAGTATTGATCTGATGGGCATAGCCAAACTGCTTGAGCAGCTTCACGAGTTCAGCCTGATGGGGATCGGCTGCGCGTGCAAACTTTCTCTCCGCGCTCTTTCGGCTCATACGACGGCCTCCAGCGTACGGACGGTTGAAACGGGCATGGTGCTCTCCAGATTAATGACGGGAGAGCACGCCCGACAGGAGTGATCCCGTAGGGGTGAAGTAGATGGGCCGCGCGCGGCCGTAGGTCGATGCGTCGTAGACGCGGTGGTTGGAACGGATGGTAAAGCGCGGTACCCGAACTGGGGGCCCGAAATGCCGTCAGGTTCGGGCACGCTTTCGCCCCGGTGGCCAAGATGCCGAGATACCCACAATTGCGCTGCACAAGCTTGTGGATAAGTCGCGGCCGACCAAGCCTAGCGGCGCTCGTAGCTCGATGCTCACTTTTTAAGCAGCACCTGGGCCGCGCAACCGGTTGAGCGGGGTAAGGCGAAAAGCTCCAGAAAACTGGTGCGCTTTCTCAGGCATCTCCAGTGCCCACCGGCTGCATGGTTTAGGTGGGTGCGTCCCTCGCTCCCATCCTACCAACCGGGTAAGTGCTCCTTGGGCCGGCTGAAGCGTCACAGCATTTGACCGGCCGCCGTGCCACGCGTCGCGCACCCCCATACGCCGAAACCTCTAACCCACTCAACATGGACCTGATCATTCCCAGTCTGCTGATGATCGTCACCCTGGTCGCTGTCTTGACAAGGCTCAGCCACGATAGTCGAATAGTTGTCGGTTGCGCGACGGTGGCCCTCCTCGCCGCGTCCTGGGCTTTCTCGGCACTGAGACGGCAGCTCGATCGTTGGCGGGAACAGCGAGACGCCAACGAGAAAATGGTCATGGAGCAGCGGTTCCCGTTTTGCCACGTCACCCGCTTATCAACCGGCGAGTGGTTCCTCACGGAGAAGGAGACGGGCCGTGAATACAAGGGCCCGCTGAAGACACCGCTACCAATCGCAAACAACGAGAGCGCACGATGAGCCGCGTCTCCTTTGCGGGCGTCGCTGTTCCACTCGACGACGTCCAGGAAAATCCCGCCGCATTCGTCCGCCCGCTCGAGCGCGCGAAGATCAGTCCGGGATACGCGCAATGCCTATGCCGCAGCGCGGCCTCGCCGCTGCGTCTCCAGATCCGCCGATACGGGAACCTGTTCCATCTTGCCGGGTGGCCGGATGAGGGACCGTTGCACGACCGCCTGTCTTGTTCGTTCCACAAGGATCCGAGTGACGGGAGCAGCGAATCCGGAAAGGCCATGGCGGGCATCGAGGCCACTGCAGCGGGTTTGCGAGCGAAGCTCGACGTCGCCCTCACGCAGCGCACCGTCGGTCCAGTATCAAAGGGCCCACGACAAGCCGGCGCACCGACTACCTCGCGCCGCTCGGCACCGCTCCTCGGCTTCCTGCAGACGCTCTGGCAAGTCGCCGGGCTCAATCGCTGGTCCGGTGTTGACCGCGCGCGGAACTGGGGTGTCTGCAATGCGCGTGTTCTCGCCGAGATCAGCGACGCGGTGATCAACGGCGAGCCCGCCGAGCAGGTTCTGCACGTCATGCGCAGGTTCCCGGAAGCAGATCGCACCGCCATCAACGCCGAGTTCGATGCTTTTTTCGCACGCGTTGTCCAGCGCGACGGCACGAACCATCGCGGCCTGGTCATCGGCGAGATCTCAGAAATTGGCGTGCCCCCTTACGGGCGCTCGATCACATTGCGACAGAGCGCAAAGCGGTACTACTGCAATACCGAGCTGATCGCGCTCGCCGAGAAGCGATACGGCCACGCGATGCGCGCCCTCGGCGACGGGAGCGCCCGAGTTGTCGCGATTCTCGTGATCGAGCGTACGCCGAAGGGGCATCACGTTGTAGTCGAGCTCGCAGCAATGCTTTGCTCGTCCACGTACATCACATGCGATTCCATCCACGAAGTCGCTATGGCAAATCGGCTCGTTGCCGAAGGCCGCGCCTTCGACAAGCCGATCCGGCTAAATGAAGGCACCGACATGCTGCCGGACTTCGTCCTAACAGACACCGCGGAACCAACCCACATCGAGGTCTATGGCATGAATGGCGTTGCCGAGTACGAGGCTCGCAAGCGGGAAAAGCAACGTCTCCGCATGGCGCGCGGAATCCAGGCCGTGGAGTGGGATATCGATAGGTGTCAGCTGGTCGATGTCCATTTCCCTCCTATTGCGCGACGAAGCGCCAGACCTTGACATCGCGACGACGCCGGCAAGATGAAGGCATCTTCTCAACCTGGACGCCTCCTATGCACGGCAAGTCGCTTTTCCTCCATCGCGCGGTCTCCCGCACCGATCAGTGGGGTCCGCAGTTTCCCGCCCTCTCCATGGCATGCCGCCACCCCGACTCTTTCTCCGGCGGCCGGCAGCTCGCCGTCGCGGTGACCGACGCTCGCGGACTGCGGTGCGCAGTCTTCACGAGCTTCGGCGCCATCCTCGAGTTCCGCGCGTCGTGGGACGAACTGGAACGCGCCGGCACCTGGTGGCATTACGCGCGGGCATGGCATTTCTGGTTCGTCGACGATCTTCAATCCGCGCGACGAGTATTTCCTACCGATTCCGGCCAGATCGTCGTCGCATCCTCCGAATCAAGCGACACATCCAACACGTCCACCGACTCGCTCCTGTCCCTTATTCGCGTTGCGGAACTACGGGCTTCACGCGATTAATTCAGACGGGTAAGGAATTACCGGAAGGAATATTCGCGCTTTTCTCGGTTTTGCCGCCATGCAAAAACAGCAATAATGCCGGCGACGAGAAACTTACAACCTTCCGACAAATGATCGAACAGCTCTATCCATGTGAGCACTGTGGCGGCCGGCCGACCGTCGGCCGATCGCAACGACTCGTCGAATGCGACGAGAATCGCCGATTCGATTTCAGCCAGTTCGGCCGTTTCGGCGGCCCCCCGAACATCGGTGACGTACTTCCCCGCCCGCCCGAGGCTCCGGTGACCGAACCATTGGTCTGCATCTATTGCACAGGTTGCGGCATGTCGACGCAGTGGGAAACGATCGGCGACGACGAAGCGGCCGCGAAAGACCGCTGCGCCGAAACATGGAACCAGCGCTTGAATCGACCGAAAGCAACGGATGAGGACCTGCGAAGGCTGATCGAGAGAGAGCTCGGCGCCTGCGATACGCAGCTGGTTCTCGACATGCTGTCCCGCGTAGAAGGAGACTGGAACGAGATTGGTCCGATCTTCAAGATGTTGGCGCAGCGCATTGTCGACGCGACCGTCGTCACCTTCGATACGTGGCCGATCGCACCGGTACTCGAAGACGCAGCACGATATCGAAAACTCGTCCAGTTGGCGAAGTGGATCGAGGTCGACGGACAGGACTATGTCCAGTTCCCGAAAATCCACTCGCCGAACGAGCATCGAGATTTCCTTTTCGAAGATCGGATAGCGATCGCGGTGGACACCATGCCCGACCGAGATCGGTGGTAGCTGGTGAACGCCACAACACGTCGGGCGACCAGGCGCCGGACGGATCTCATTACGGACTCAACCAACTACAAATCAAAACCATGCGAGGATCCATAAAGTGGTTCTCGAAAGATAAGGGCCACGGCTTTATCTACGGGGACACATCCATCGATTTCTTCTTTCACGTCAGCGACGTCATCGGCGCCGAGGCGCCACGCGACGGCGACATCGTGGAGTTCGACGCCACGTCAAACAATCGAGGCCCGCGCACGGCCAGAGTGCGAATTGTCGAGAGGCCATCGCGAGCGCCCGCCTCGCAACATCGCGATGATCTCGTTGAGTGCATTGCATGCAAGAAGAAGATGGTCCCGCGGATCATCACGCATCGGGGGCGGCCGGAGCGCTCGGTATGTCCGTACTGCGCAGCCACCTACAAACGGTTCGGCATGTGCTTCATCGCGTCTGCGGTCTATGGCGACTACGACGCACCGGAAGTCCTTGCTCTCCGTGGATTCCGAGACAATGTCCTCCGGACCACGAAGCCGGGCCGTTGGGCGATCCGGACGTACTACCGGGTATCGCCACCGCTCGCGCGATTCCTCCATGCGCATCCGAAGCTCCCGCAGCGCATCAAACCAGTTCTCGACGTAGTCGTTCGAAGTGTTCGGCGGCGCCCGCACTGAACAAAATAGATTCTTCGTGGATTTCCGGGGGGAACGCCGGCGAGGAACGTCGGCGTTCGGCGGCTTTCGGCCATTCGGCATCGGTGCCTGGATCGTTGACAACGCCTTCCGATCAATGGCCATCTCTCGCGGCGTATTCAGGCTCTCCGTCCGTTGGCTTCAGCAAGGCGCTGGAGCCAATGTCGTCCGGATGCTCATTGTGCGAACGACACTGGATCGGCGTTGCCTCCGCAGATGACCACGGCTATTTTCTCACCGGGCGAGCGGACATAGGCACCCGAAAGCAGGGCTGCGAAAGCGGTTGCGCCTCCGGGCTCCGAGGCAATCTTGAGCTTTTCCCATAGAACCCTTTGCGCATCGCGAATTTTCTCATCCGACACCAGTACGGAGTCGCGCACGGTCGGAAGCAGAATGGAAAAAGGCACGTTACCGATACGCCTGCACCCGAGAGAATCCGCGGCAATGCCCCCCGTCTCGACGTCGACCGGCATGCGAGCCTGCAACGCGCGGTTTAGCGTCGGGCAGTTCTCCGGTTCGACAGCGACGACTTTTACGCGTCCGGAAAACCACGCTGCGATACCGCCAATAAATCCGCCGCCACCCACTGAAACAAGCACCGTGTCGATGTCCGGCAACTGCGTGTCGAGTTCGATCGCAATTGTGCCTTGTCCCGCTACCGTCGCGGGATGGTCGAACGCATGCACGTTCAGCGCCCCCGATTCAGCGGCCCGGGCTTCGCTAGCCGCGAGTGCCTCGACGTAGGTATCTCCGGCTACAACGACCCGCGCACCAAGATCCGTCAGCATCTTGCGCTTGAGCGCGGTTGCGATGTTTGGCACATAGATCTCCGCACGGACGCCGAGCTTTTGCGCTGCGTATGCGACGGCGATACCGTGGTTTCCTCCCGAGGCCGCGATCACGCCCGCAGGCGGAACAGGCTCGCCGAGCAAACGATTGAACGCACCTCGTGGCTTGAACGAGCCGGTGACCTGAAGGGATTCGAGCTTCATGAAGGTGTCGCAAGGAACATCGAACCAACCGGCCTCCAGCTGGATAACGGGCGTGGTACGAATGAATGGGGCGATACGCTGTGCGGCCACCCGGATGTCCTCTTTCGTGATCATTTGGGCAGATCCTCGTGATTGGCTTCATGTTGACGCATCGAAGGGATGATGGTCACCGGCGCGTGACGACGTTCGTCAACCGTCAGGCGAAAAACGTCGGGGCGGCTGTAATGGCCCGTTACATCGAAATCAAATTTGCCGCGTGCAATATTTCGCAGATCTATTTCTGCTGTGAGAATGGTTTCTTCACCAAACGCGGGGCCTGCAAGGATTTGTCCAAACGGATCGATGATGCAGCTCCCCCCGGCCTGAACCACCGCGTCGGGATCGTCTCCGAACACATTGGCATAAGTGTCAGGAAAATCGCGTCGCCGGAGAAACTGATTGCTTGCAAGTACATAGCATCGGCCTTCGACAGCGATGTGTTGCATCGACGCGACCCACGTCGGCCTGGAATCGGCCGTCGGTGCGCAGTAAAGCTGAATCCCCTTGGCATACATGGCCGTGCGCATCATGGGCATGTAGTTTTCCCAGCAAATCACAGCGCCGAGTTTTCCAAGGGAGGTGTCCAGTACAGGCATAGTTGATCCGTCGCCATAACCCCAGATAAGACGTTCGGCGCCGGTCGGCATCAGCTTGCGGTGTTTGCCAAGGAAATCTCCTGTCGGGCCGAAAAAAAGGACACAACAATAGAGGGTTCCCGCATCGCGTTCGATAACGCCGATCACCATATGAACGCCGTGACGCCCTGCAATTGCGGCAAGTTCGTCCACGCACGGCCCCGGTACATCGATCGCCGCTTCCCAATACTCGCGATAGGCGTCCCTTCCTTCGTCGCTGCGTCCGCCAACGTACGATCCAAACGCATGCCCCTTCGGATAACCGCCGACGAACGCTTCCGGAAATACGACCAGCCGGGCGCTTCGGGACACGGCAGATGCAACCAGATCCTCGACCTTTGCCAGGGTCCGCCGCTGGTCAAAAGGAATGGGTGTTCCCTGGATGACGGAAGCGATCCACGGCGCCCCCATGTTCGACTCATTCATTGATGCCTCCTTGCGAATCAATAATGAACGTGATAGTATCAATAAAGAACAGCATACTCGCTTGCCCGATGCCGGGCAAGCGATGGGCGTGCGTCTTCGCGTTAACCATTGAGGAGAGTGGTGATGGGTGAAATCGCAACAGTCAATAGCGTCGAGCACGCCGTCCGTCTCGTCGAGTTGCTGGCTGGTTCGTCGAATGTCCTGAGCGTCAGCCAGATGGCACAGTCCCTCGACCTGCCGCGGGCGACGGTTTACCGGTTGCTCAAAACGTTGGTGCAACGAGAGTGGCTCGTTCAGGAAGACAAGACCTATCGGCTCAGCTTCCGCCTGACAGGGCTCTTCGGTAGCGCCGGCGCGAGCGCGGAGGCGGCACTGGCCGAGCGAATAACGCCGCTGTTGCGTCATCTGGTGAATGAAACGGGGGAAACGGCTCACTTTGCCGTGCTCGACGGTGATCGCGTTGTCTATCTTGCGAAAGTCGATTCTCCGCATCCGATTCGCATGTTCTCCCAGATCGGCTGGCGCGGACCCTTACATGCAACCGGTGTGGGCAAGGTGCTGCTTGCTTCGGCCGAAGCGAAACTCCTTTCACAAATTTGCGATCAAGGACTAGAACGATTTACGCAAAATACGATCGTTGAAAAAGAGCAACTCCAGGCAGAGCTGGCGCAAGTCCGCAAGTGGGGATACGCGCTGGATGCTGAAGAGCTGATTGCCGGTCTGACCTGCGTTGCGGTGCCGGTGGTGAGCGGAGAAGAGGTTCGCGGAGCGATATCCGTTGCAGCGCCAACGGCGCGACTTGGCAATCCAGAAGCATTGGCGGAGATCCTGAAAGCTGCCGCGAAAACGTTGCCGACATCCTTGTAGTGGTCAAGGGCATTTCCGTGTCCGACTGGCAAACAGTGTCTTGTCTGCGGATTTCGGTGATGGTGATCAGGCGTTTCGGCGAACGTGATCAGTTTGGAAGGTGGTGTTGCGCGGTCAATGGATTATAGCGAA
This sequence comes from Burkholderia sp. BCC1985, assembly GCF_905339915.1. Lineage (NCBI taxonomy): Bacteria > Pseudomonadati > Pseudomonadota > Betaproteobacteria > Burkholderiales > Burkholderiaceae > Burkholderia > Burkholderia sp. BCC1985. The sequence continues at coordinate 166,516 of NZ_CAJPGY010000008.1, read as the reverse complement.
GGTGATCACGATCAGGATGCGGAGGACTGCTTGGCGTTGGTCTTCCGCATCGATTCGCCCTTCAACGGTAGCTTGTGGGCCTGATGGACGAGCCGGTCGAGGATCGCGTCGGCGAGCGTCGGGTCCTGCAGCCAGGCGTGCCAGTGTTCCAATGGCAGTTGGCTGGTAATGATCGTGGAGCGCGTGCCAACGCGATCGTCGAGCACTTCGAGCAGATCGTTTCGGGCACCCTGATCGAGGTCCTGCAGGCCCCAGTCGTCGAGCAGCAGGACGTCCATTTTGGCGAGCTGCGCGAGCCGCCGCGTGAAGCTGCCGTCGCCGTGGGCGATCTTCAATTCCTCGAACAGCCGGGCAACGCGGACGTACATCACGGAGAAGCCCTGTCGGCAGGCCTGCTGACCAAACGCGCAGGCGATCCACGTCTTGCCCACGCCGGTCGGCCCCGTCAGGATGAGGTTTTGTGCATTGCGGATCCAGTCGCAACCAGCGAGTGCGGCAACGACGCTTTTGTCGATACCGCGACTCTGCCGGTACTCGATGTCCTCGATGCAGGCCTGAGGATTCTTGAGTTTCGCGGACTTCAGCAGCCGCTCGAGCCGCCGGGTATCGCGCCAGGCAAGTTCGCGATCGACGACCATGCCGAAGCGTTCTTCGAACGACAGGCTGGTGCTGGCGGTCAACGCCGCCTGTTCCTCGAACGCGCGGGCCATGCCGTCGAGCTTCAGGGACTTGAGCTGAGTGAGGGTTTGCTGCATCAACATCGCGACCTCCTTGGGTCAGTGGTAATAGTCGGGCCCGCGCACGTTCTCGTGATCGGGCGAATGCCATTCGGTGAGCAGAATCGGGAGCATCGGCTGTCGGTCCAGGCCGGATTCGAGGATTGACAGCACGGAGCGACGGGTCGGAGAACCGATCACGAGCGCCCGCTGGCAGGCGGCTTCCAGCCGTTCCTTGCCGTACTTGCGCGAGAGCGACAGCAGTCCGAGGCACGCGCGGTACCCCATCTCGGGGTGCGGCCGATTGGTCAGCAGGTGTTTGACGATCGCTTCGGCACCGGGACCGACGGAAGCGCCCCAGTTCAGCAATCTCCCGGGCGTCCATTCCATGTGGGCGCGGTGCGCCGCCGGCATGTGCTCGGGCAACGTCGTATGCTTGTTCCGGAGTCGACTGCGGGCGTGGGCGGCAACGCGCTTGCCGCGGTGTAGGATCTCGACGCCGTGGCGCGTGACGCGCGCGTAGACCTCTTGACGCACAAGGCTGTGCGGAACGCTGTAATAGTGGTGATCCACTTCGACGTGGTAGTCGATGTTGACGCGGCACTTCACGAAGGTCGCGATCTCGTATCGGCGGGTCGGCAACGGGCGCAGCGCCGGGCGGTCGAGCCGCTCGAACCATTCGCGGCGATTGCCGTCGAGCTTCTTGAACGGACGCTGGTTCAGGTCGACGATCAGCTTGCCGATCGCCTTGTTCAGCTCGGCCAGGCTGTAGAAGCGGTGGTTGCGCAGCCGTGCGAGGATCCAGCGCTCGACGATCTGCACGCCGACCTCGACCTTTGCTTTGTCCTGCGGCTTGCGCGGCCGCGCCGGCAACATGGCGGTCGCGTAGTGGTTCACGAAGTCCTGCGTCGTGTTGCCCAGCACCGGTTCGTACCGGTCTGCCTTGGCGATCAAGGCCTTGGGGTTGTCGGGCACCAGCAGTTCGGGAACGCCGCCGTAGAATTCCAACGCGTCGATCAGGCTGCCGATCCAATCGGGCATGGCCTCGGAGCGCGTCGCACATGCGTAGGTGTAGTTCGAGGCGCCGAGGACGGCCACGAACACGTGGGCCTTGAACGCGACGCCGCCGTCGCGGCCAAGAACCGGCACGGTCTGTCCGGCGAAGTCGGCGAACAGCTTCTCGCCGGCGCGGTGTTGCTGGCGCATCGAGCGCTTCAGCGCCGCGGCCCAGTCCTTGTATCGCTGGCAGAACTGCGTATAGCGGTAGGTGCGTTGGCTGGAGTGGGCTTCGACGTACTCCTCCCAGAGCAACTGCAGCGTCACGCCCTTGCGGCGCAGGTCGCGGTGCATCGCCGCGTAATCCGGTTCGACCCGCCGGGTCGGAGCCGCTGCTTCCGCCGGCAGGTCCAACCTGATCTCGAGCTCGTCGTCGGCCAGCGGTTCAACAGCAGCCCAGTCAAGCCCGGCCGCGCTGGCGCGGGCGGCGTACGCCGAGATGGCGCCGACGCTGATGCCGATCGCCCGGCTGATCTGGCGGTGCGACAGGCCGCACGCCCACTTCAGCCGCAGTACTTCCTTCAGTTTGCGCATGCTCATCCGATGTGCCGGCATCAACCTGTCCCCTAAAAAGAGACAAGGCTAACGCCCGTCGTTGATCACATGCGCAACACCACCGCCGAGCCGGAACGGCCATCCCGTTTCGGTTGCGTGATCAGCTGTTTCGGTTCGCTGATCACTCATTCCGGGAACGTGATCACCCGTTTCGGCAAGATGATCGCTCGTTTCGGAAGCCGGTGATCAGCGATCACCTTCGACCGAAACGGCCGATCACCATCATTCTGAACCACTGATCACGTTCATCCGAAATCACTGATCACGTTCGCCGAAATACGCATCTTGTCTTGCGTGAGGCGAGTTTCCAGGCTGCCACCCACCTGAATGCAGCGATAGTTTCGAGCGTGACTCGACGATCGCCCAGACAGCGATTGTCTATCGTCGTAGCTGGGAGTCGTGGTTTCAACCACGACGTTCATGAGTCGGCCCTGAACGATTCGTTTCGTCGCGCGGATGAGGTCAGGCTGCCGACGGCGTAACGACTTTGAAGCCGAGCAAAGCGATGGGAATCAGAGCGTAAAAAAGCCGCAACTTGCGCAGGATCATCCGCAGGTTGTGACGGCGCCGCACAGCACCGCATGAATCGCGTCGCCCAGCGCCCCTTTGAGCCAGTTCCGATCAAGCTTGCCGTCGGCCTTCATGTGGCCAATGGCCGGCTCAATGGCGCTACGACGCCAGATCATCACGCGCAGGCCGCGTGTGATGCCGCGCCGCAAACCCGGGTGATAGACCTTCACGCCTTCGATGGCGACGCCCTTGTAGCCGAGACCGACGACGGCGATCTCTAGTTGAACGTCGCTCAGGATCGCTGCCTGTTCCAAGGCTTCGGCCAGCGTGTGTCCGTCGTACGGATTGCCCGGCATCGAGCGCGCCTCTACCACCAGGCCTTCTTTGTGCGTCATCGTGATCGACACCTTCACACCGAATTCGTACGGCTTGCGTGCCTTGCCCTTCGCCAGGCATTCGACTTCCGGCGCATGCAGCGCGTACAGTTTGTTCTTGTCCTTTCGCTTCTGCGACAGAATCCGCTTCGTGCGGCCAATCAAGTCTTCCAACGCCGCACGGCTTTGCTGAGCGACGCCGTCGAGTTGCCGCTCGACGTCACGCATCACGCGCCCGACACGCGAACGCAAGGTCCGCAGCGCTTTCTTCATCCGCTTGTACTGCTTCGCATGCGCATAGCGGCCGATCTGGCCCGCCAGACGCGGCGCCTCGCGGTTGTAGTTCTGCCGTAGTTTCAGCCCGTGCCGGGCGGCCGCCTTCACCAGATGTTCCTGGCAACGTTCGAGCAGGCGCGAATCGGTGGGATGCGCAATCGCCTTTTCCATCACCGTCGTATCGACAATCACTCGCTTCAGGCTTGTGCTCTTGACGACGTTCGCCCGTTTGGCCGCTTCGATCGTCTCGGCCGGCAGTTCTTCAACGCCGGCTTCGCCCAGCCGCTTGCGCCAGCGCGTCAGGCTCGACGGATCGATCGGCAGCTTCGTTTGCAAGTACGTCTCGCCGGTGAAGACCTGATCGCGGTAGGGATACCAGTTGCCCAATACCCCCCGCACAGATCCGAACGTGCCCAATTCAGGCATTCGGCTCCCACCTCGGGTGTGTGACGGCAAATCGGCGATCGGGCCATGCATGAAGAATCCGCGGTTGAGGTAGCCACTCGTCTGCCAGTCGCTGGATGCGGTGCCACGTCATCCCATCCTTCTGGCTGCGCCGCCGAAGCGTACGCCTCCAGAGTTTCATGATGCCGTGCCTGAATGCGTGCAGCGACCGCATATTGGTCGGGACGGCGTGGTACGCAAAGTAGCCCCGAACAATCTGCGCCAGCCAGCGCCCTTGTGAGGCGATCGGCTCGTGCATGCGCAGGTGCATTTGCTCCTTGACCTGCTTGAGCTTCGCGCGCAGGCGGTCCTTACGGCTCTTTCGCTTGAGCTGGAAGCTGCCGTTGCGTGACGTCCCACTTATGTGGGTGAAACCCAGATAAGCAAACGTCTCCGGCTTCGCCAGGGCCTTGCGCCTTCGCCGCTCGGCAGCGTACCGACCAAACTCCACCAGACGGGTCTTCTCCGGATGCAGCGTGAGGTCGAATTCTTCCATGCGTTGCCGCAACTCCTTCAGCAGCAGCACCGCGTCGGCTTCGTACTGGAAACCCACTACCGTATCGTCCGCGTACCGCGACACAATCACCGTGCCACGTGCCCGCTGACGCCGCCATCGCTCTACCCACAAATCAAAGACATAGTGCAGGTAAATATTGGCGAGTAATGGGGAAATCACTGAACCCTGGGGCGTACCAGCCTGTACCGAGATCAGTCGGCCATTGTCCAGCACCCCGGCATCAAGCCATTTGTCGATCAGGCGAATGACTCGCGGGTCCGCCACCCGATGCTTCACGAAACGGATCAACCATTGCCTGTTGACGGTGTCGAAGAAGCTCCGGATGTCGGCATCCAGAATCCAGTTTACCGGTCGCCACTGGATCGCTGCCGCCAATGCGTCAAGCGCATTATGCTGGCTGCGACCCGGACGGAATCCGTACGAGAAGCCGAGGAAATCTTCCCCGTAGATGGCATTTAGTTCATCCATCATCACGCTCGGCACCAGCTTGTCCTCCAGTGCCGCAATGCCCAGGGGTCTGAGACTGCCATCGCCTTTGGGTATGTACCGACGCAACACTGGCAGGGCGCGGTAGCTCCCTGTATGAACCCGCCTGTGCAGGTCCCGGAGATTGCCCTCCAGTCCCGCTTCATAGCTTTGCCACGTCATGCCGTCAACGCCCGGCGCCGCCTTGCGTTTGAGCGCATCGAACGCTGCGCCCAGCCGCTCAACTGTGACGTGGTGCAGCAGCGTCGTGAAACGCATCTTCTTATGCTGCTTCGCCAACTGCCGTACGCGATCCAGTCCCTGTGACACGCTTCCCCGGTTCTGCGCCCGGCACGTGTGGTTCTGGTTCGCGTTCCCCTCGGTCCCCGCCCTTGGCTCCACCCACTCCGCAGCCGGGTCCCCGGCCTTGTTCGCAGGCTTCTTCGCTACTATGGCGGGGTCTGACTTCTCACGCCCGTACATCATCGGCTTCGGCTCCTCGCCTTCCCGATGCGGGCCTGGCCAGTACCACTACAACGCCAGGTCAGACGTGAGATCTCCCGGTTCCCGTGCAAGGCGCTTTCGTGCATGCCAGGTTCTACGACCACGCCGGATCGGCAGGCACTCGCGATGTCGCGCCCACTCGTATTGCCTTCCACGTACTGGAGCGCGTCGGCATCCGGGATATAAACCATTTCGTGGCTCCATGGCTGCCTGCCTCGACTACCCGGACGAAAGCACGCATTGCATCGAAACGGTCCATGAGTGTTTGCCTCGCGATTGAATTGTTTGCATTCTACAAACAGTCATGGACAGGGTTGGCAGTTTATCGCGCGTGCGCCGGTCGGTAGAGTGAGCTGATCGAAACCAATGACTATCAACGGAGGTTAGAGTGGACAAGCGCGATGTGGTATTTCCGCCGGGACGTCGGGCGCTGTACGAGCGTAACCGGTATTCTCCGGCGGTACGGGCGAGTGGTTTGCTGTTCGTATCAGGTCAGGTCGGCAGTCGCGAGGACGGAACGCCTGAGCCGGATCTGCAGGAACAGGTGCGGCTTGCTTTTCGAAACCTGAATGCGATCCTGCACGAGGCCGGATGCACGTTCGACGATGTGATGGACGTCACGGTGTTCATGGTCGATCCGCAATCGACCCTCGAGCGCGTCTGGCAGGTCGTGCCCGAGTTTTGGGGCGACGCGCCGCATCCGACGCTCACCGCTGTCGGAGTGACCTGGCTTTACGGCTTCGACTTTGAGATCAAGGTCGTTGCGAAGCTTCCGCTCAATGATTGACGTGTCAGTCGAGCGGGCCAGCGTCTTTCCCGGACGACGGGCGGGGGCCACTGTGGAATGACGACTGTGCCCTCGAAATGAGACGTAACACTGGGCAGATATCGAAGGACAGCTCAGGGTCGGCAAGCGACGACCACGGAAATCCACGAAGAACCAAAAAAAGCCGGCTTGCGCCGGCTTAACGATGGTTCTAGCGATTTCCGAGGGCCAGTGCCAGAACCTGAGAGACACACTCAGTTTATCGAGTCGTGGCTCGACGCGATCCCCATATCACGTCCGATTTTCAGGTGCATTCTGGCAAACCGATCATTGCGCTGGGATTTGCGCGTATCGCCGCCGCAGTTGCAGTCGCTCAATCCGCGCTTCGCTATCGCGCCCCAAGAATCCTATACAACGCTTGGCGCGAAATGCCCAACGCACCAGCAGCATGTGTCTTGTTCCCACTGGCCGCCTCGAGCGCAGCCTTCGCCTCATCAACGGTCGGCAACGCATTCTTCAGCTCGGCCTGCCGGGTGAAGGTCGACAGGTAGGCATTCGCCTTCGACACCCGGCTGTGCCCGGCAGCCTCGACCACCCGCCGCTTTGCCTCGTCATGCGCGGCAGGATCGGGCCGCGACGACGAACCCTTGATCGGCGCCGGCACCTCGGCCACCCGCTCATAGAGCGTCTGCAGATACTCGTGACGCAGTCCGTGACTCGTCACGCCGATGCCGCTTTTCGTCACGCCATGCTTGCCGAGCACGTAGTAGTACCAGTCGCGCCATTGCTTCAGCGTTCGGCCGGTGGGAATCGTGGATCCCGTGACACCGTTGCTCAGGCGGGCCGCCTCCTCCAGGATCGCGATCTTCCGTTCGATCGGCACCTCCCGGGGCCGCCCGCCCTTCGTTCCGCGCGTCACCGCGAGCATGTGCGGATCGCGCACCGCTTCTGCCGGGCGCAGCATGAAGCTCTCTTCGACACGCAGTCCAAACGCCGCCTGCAGCTTGAGCTGCACCGCGGTGTACGGACACGTCTGCGCGATCTCCTCAATCTTCGCGACCGCGTCTACGCCGTTCGCAACCCATGACTTGTCTTCCGTCGCCACGTAGCTGCGCTCAAGTCCCGCTTCACGGCGATCAACATAGTCGCCGAGCGTACCGACGAGGTTCGCCTTGCCCAGCCACTGGGCGAGCGCTCGCAGATACGTGAGCTTGTTCTCGATCGTGCCGCCCGACTGCTGATCCTTGACCCAACGGTCAACGAGGTATTCGACGTGCTTGATCTTCAGCGACCACGGCGTCTGCAGCGCGAACCCTCCCTCACGCAGTTCGACGAACGCCTTGCAGATCGCCGTCGCCCGGTATTCCTGCGTCTTGATCGACAGCGCGCGCTTGCTGATCCGCGTCGTGCTGTGGATCTCAGCGACATGCTGATCGAACAGCACCAGCAACGCGTCGCGAAACTCGGGCGACAGTCGATAGCGTCCCACAACAGCCCGAACGTTGAGGATCGCAGCCATCCTTCTACTCCTTGCGGTCGATGCCGCTTACACCTGGCGGAATTCACCCGCCATTTCCTATCGTCAATCGATCGTCCTGAGCGCCCCGCTTTTCGCCGCGGCGGCAGCCGGCCAATCGCGCTCCGCGAAATCGTCGACCACGATCCCAGTGATCGATACCATTTGCGAACCCATCGTACGGTACGCGGCGGCTCGGTCAAGAAGCGCTCTGCCGGGCTCCGCCGTTGAGCGGCCGATTCCGCTGACGCGATAGGTTTTTGATCAGTCGGCGGCCCTCGCTCCGCGCAATGTTTCCCACATCAATCGGCGCGGGTCCGTCTGGAGCCCTCGCGGCGACCCCATAGACGTTCACCTTTACCGTCCGTTGCGCGCCCCTACCTGACGCGACAACGGCTACTTCTCTCGCCCTCGCTCGCGCGAATGGCTCCGCCGGTATCCGCCGGCGCGGTCTTGCTGCTTCCTGTCCTTTAGCGATTCCATCCGATCAGCCCGCTGCATGGGAAGAGCATGCGATCCGACTGTCCATCCCGCTGGCATGACCGACGCAGTCCGCGCTTCGCGCAAATCCGCCGCCGTTCATGTCGCGCCCGCTTGTCGGACGCGCTGCGCGGATTTGATCCGCCCAGTCCAGCTTCGTGGCTACCCTGCCAGCCTGACGCTTGCGCGTCTCGGCGTCGACGAACCTCGCGGTCGCCGGCGCCGGGCTACGTGCCGGGCAATTCCTGTTGCGCATTTGGGTTACGGCTGCGCCTACCGTTCGTTCTTCCAATCAGGGAATCGCGACGCCGGTCTCTCCGGTTCGCAAGACTTCCCCCGCCCCCAAGCACGTTCATGTCCGCCGCGGTGTATCGGGCTTCCTGAACGCACCCAGCTCGTTCGCTGAAAGGGCGTGAGTAGACGCAATCGAGGTTGCGTGGACTGTCCGGTGTCCGGTGTCCACATGTCCTCATTGCGTCCCATTGCGGCAAACCGCCGCCGATCGTATGGATATCGCACTGTCCAGGGGTCCTCAAGGTGGACCACTGTGTACTTGATTTGCTTCAGAAAAAGGCCGCGTCAATGTGCGGCCCGGACATTTCACTGCGTTGGAGGCCCAAAGCGGGCCGGAAGGGGGAGTGTGAGCGCTTGGCGCGCGGGTTCGATGCGTCGATGACGCGGTAGGTGATGCCCAGAATAGGCGGTTTTGTCACGCTCGGTCGCGCGAAAGCTGGCGGGAAGTGCGCCGCTTTCCAAAACTTGACTTTGCGTACCGCTCGATAGACTGAATCACGCAATCTCGGACTTTATCCGGGAGATTCTAGGGCTCGCCATTGCAATCTCCCACTTTATGTCCGACTTCGGTGACGGCCCGTTCTCAATGTCCGACTTTATCTAGGACTTTGGTGCTGTGGCTGCGCCGAAGTTCGACTCCGGGTTCGACGTTGCACCTCCCTTTCCTGAACCAGTGACCAAAGGAGTCGCCCTTGAAAACTGCAGTCTTTGCTATCGACGTCGGCTACGGCAATACGAAATACGCGCACCGTGCCGCGAACAACGCCGTGGCCTCCGGAATGTTTCCGTCGCTCGCGCCGCTTGCGGCGAGTCGCTCGATCGCCGGATACGGCGACAGCGTACTGACCGCCCGCAAAGTGGCCACCATCGTGATCGACCAAGTCGAGTACGAGGTCGGCCCGGACGTTTCCCTGACTGCCGCATACGGCAACACCGGCCGCGCGCTGGCAGACGACTACATTCTCACGAACAACTACGCCGCGTTGCTCTTCGGCGCAATCAACTTTTCCGGCGTGACCCATATCGAACGCCTGGTGCTCGGCCTGCCGGTTCACAACCTGAAGAAATACGCGGGCGCGTTGATGGAACGGTTCACCGGCACGCTGGATTTCGGAGCAGGCCGCGTAAAGATCGACAAGGTGATGGTGATCCCGCAGCCGCTCGGCTCGCTCGTCCTCGCCTCCAGCAACCGGAAAGGCGAGTTTGGCCGCGACGTTGAACATCTCGTCGTCGACGTCGGCTACTTCACGACCGACTGGGTGTACGCGAGCGGCTTCGCGATGGACGACAAGCGCAGCGGCGGTATGCCGGGCGGCGCATCGCAGATCTATCAGCGCATCGCCCAGCTGATCGCGCGCGACCAAGGCGACGCGGTCGAGGACATCGAGCGAATCGACAAAGCACTGCGCGAGCAAACACCGTTCTTCTTCTATGGGAACGACATCGACCTCGTGCCCTATCTCGAGAAAGCGCAGCCGTTGATTTCGGGCGTGGTGAAGGAAATGCAAAACAACGTCGGCCGTCTGGCGAACGTTCGATCGATCATCCTGTCCGGTGGAGGCGCGGCACTCTATGCGTCCGTCATTCGGCAAGCGTTCCCGCGAGTCCTCATCGAGGTGATCGACGCGCCGTGCCTCGCGAACGTTCGGGGGTTCCTGCTGGTCGGGGAATCGAGCGTCGCTCGCGAACGCCGGTAAGGAGTGGGCATGAGCGACAAGATCGAGATGACCATCACGATCAACGAGCTCGTGTCGCCGCTGCTGTTCGAGCGGTTGAGCGCGTGTCCGTCGGCCCGTCGCCGGGCCGCCGTCCTCAAAGCGTTGGCCGAATCAGCGCTTCGTCAGGAATTGACCGGGCAGGTGCGCGTCGTAACCCCTGCAGTGGCCGCGCCGCTCGTCACGCCCGCGTCACCGCATGCTACGCCAGCGCGCGCGACCGGCGCCCGTAACAGCGACGAGTTTCAGGTACTCAGCGTTGGCGATGGGAGCCTTGACGGCGCGGGCTTCGACGACTCGCTTCACGATCAGCTCGGGGCATGGGCTTGACAGGCCCATCGGTTGGTTTTTTCGCGGCTTGCTTTTTGTACAGACCTGAGAGAATTGCTGTACGAGGTAGGTGTTCAAAACGTGTGCCACGTCTTGCACCGATAGATAAGGAGAAGAAGATGCTGGAACTGATCGAGTGGATTCGCAACGGTCAATTGATTCACAAGCTCGCATCCCCCTACTTTTGGCTGGCGGTCGCGGCGGCCGCGATTGCTGCCGAATACTGCGTCGATGCATGGCACGCCCATATGGCCAATGCCAAGGACGAGCAATGAACGCCGTCGCCGGCACCACGTCCACGGTCATCCGTGGATTCCGGGCCCTTCCCTTTGTCCTGCGTCGCCTCGTTCTGGTCTTGGTGTACTCGCTGATCTTCACGGCCGGCGCCTTCATGCACAACCACGGCGCGGGCGACATCGCCAGTCTGATTCTTCTTGTTGGCGCGATCGGCACATTTTGGGCCGGCGGGGCGTGGCGAGTCTTCAGGCTCATCCTCCTTCTCGTTCTGGTTATCGTGGGCGACTAAGATCGGCATAGGGGGAAGCCAACAGGCTTCGCCCCTGCCACACCACCCGGCATGCGGGTCCGCACCGGGCGGTTCGAGGAGTTGAGGTCAGGAGAGACGGGGTAGGCCCAGACGGTCAAACCATGCGATGGGCAGCACGCCGTTGAGCAACTGCCCGCTGTTGCGCCACCAGCGACGGCTGTTGGCCGCCACTTGGCGCGCCGCATCATGCGCTGCGCCGAGTGCGCGCAGTTCACGGTACATGGTCGTGCCGCGCTTCCAGTGCTTCAGTTGGATCGCGCGCAGACGATGGCGCAACCATTCGTCCAGTTCCCGCATCACGCCCGGCGTCTGCGCCAGACGGAAGTAGCCCTTCCAGCCCAGCAGGTAGGGCCTCAGCCTTTCCACCACCTGTTGCAGGCTGCTCCCACCTCGACGCGTCAGTTCCCGCACGCGTTGCCGGAACGTGGCCAACGGTTTGACTGCCACCTTGCGCTTGACCACACGGCCTGCGGCTACCCAGAAGCTGTAGCCCAGGAACTTGCGGCCAAACACGCTTGCCACTGCGCTTTTGGCTTCATTGATCTTCAGGCGTAGCCGCCCGTACTGCCGCCGCAACAGCGCCATTACCCGTTCGCCCGCACGGCGAGAGCGAACGTACACGTTCGCATCGTCGGCATAGCGTACGAAGCAATGACCCCGACGCTCCAGCTCCTTGTCCACTTCATCGAGCAGCACGTTCGCCAGCAGCGGTGAGAGTGGTCCGCCTTGCGGCGTACCCTCCTCCCGCCCCTGCACCACGCCATCGCTCATCACGCCCGCGTTCAGGTACACCCGGATCAGCCGGATGACACCAGCGTCCCCGATGCGCTTCTGCAAGCGGTCAATGAGAATGTCGTGACTGACCCGGTCAAAGAATCTTTCCAGATCGACGTCCACGACGATCCGCCGGCCCGATTGTACGTACGACTGCGCGGCTAACACCGCATCGTGCGCACGTCGCCCCGGTCGGAAGCCGTAGCTGTGCTCGCTAAACGTGGGATCTAGAATCGGTTGCAGCACTTGCAGCAACGCTTGCTGGATCAGGCGATCCGTCACCGTCGGGATGCCAAGCTCACGCTCACCTCCATCCGGCTTCGGGATCGCCACCCGCCGTACCGGCATGGGCCGGTACGTCCCCCGCAGCAGTTGCTCACGTATTGCCGGCCAGGCTGTCACCAGATGCCGCGCGGTCTGGTCAATGTCCAGCCCGTCAACGCCCGACGCACCCTTGTTGGCCCGCACCCGTTTGAACGCCTGCCGCAGGTTCTCTCTCGTCAGCGCCGCTTCCAGCAACGCCGACCCTGTGCTCCTCGTCTCATGCCGCGAGCCGCAGGCTTCGTCGCTCACGGCTTCACGCACAGCTTCACCGCGCGCTGCCACCGCTCGCCCCGCTCGCGCGGGCATCTGACGCCTTGCCTGTTGCGTCGGCATGTCGTTGAACACTCCTCCTCGTTTGGTCCTTCGCCACTAGCCTCGGCCTTCCCGGCCTATCCTGCGGCTACTACGACCTCTGCTGACTCCTCGCTCCGACTCGACGCCGTTGCCCTTTCAGGCATGAGGCGAGGCCTCCCCAGGTAAGAACGCACTCCTTCATCGCACAACCGCCGCATCTACGCTGCTTCGCCTTGATCACGAGAGCTTCGCGGTTTCTGGCCCGCTCGCCCTGCTCAGCAGCGCCTTCTATGCAGTTCTTGTTCATCGGCTCGCGATTTACGCTCCACGCTTCCTCCCCACGCTCGGTCGCCCTCACGCAGTTGCGCTTCGCTTCATTCGCCGTGACCAGCTTATGGCGGGACTTGCACCCGCAGGAGTGCGCCCATGCTGGGCGCACCAAAAAAAAGCGACTTCCCGAGGGAAGTCGCTTGTCTTCAGGTTTAGTGCGCTCGGCTCTTCTCTTTTTCTTCGAGCCACGCCATGCAAAAATCGACCGCCGGCTGGAACGCTTCATCCCGCAGGATATAGCGATCGTCGCCTTCGAGCAGCCGGTCGATCACGTCGAAACGCGGGCCTTCGGAAAAGTCCGCTGCCCCCTCTGACGCCACCTTGGGCGGCACCTCGATCACTTCAAACTCATCCAGCACCAGTCGAAACGAGCCCATCATTCACCTCGTGATGTGGCCCGGCGCAATACGGCCCGGAGGGGACGTATCCCCACCGGGTAAGAAAAAAATTGTGCCGGCGAATGCCGGCGTCGAAGTCACATTGCTGCACGCATTCCGCTACTGCCGGTTCGCGTCAGGTTCCGCCTCCGCGATTCTTCGTGCGCCAGTTGCCTGGCCCGCACGAGGTCACGCTTTTGCACCCGCCGCTGGTGCTGCAGCCTCCACACATCGCAGAAATCTACGCCCTCGACCACTGACTTAACGATCGAAACGCGCTTGCCTTGCGCACGAATGCGATCGGCAAGAAGCTGCGCATGATGTTCGCCCGGCCGGAAGCCGCGCCGTTGATCCACCTTGTCGCGATCGGCGTAGATGATCACGTGGTCGTAGTCGTTCCAGTTGATATCGGCATGCTCCAGGCCGCCGCAATTCAGCAGGCAGCGGACCTCGATGCGATTCTGGTACCGTGCGACGACCGCAAAGCCAGTCTCGGCGCCTTCCACCAGTGCGAGCGTGCGCGACCGCGTCGTGTTGAGCCGCACCGACGACCCGAAACTGCCGGCCGGCGCGCTCATCTCCAGCTTCGCTCGCGGCTTCCCGTTCTTCGTGAGAAATGGAACCTTCTCGCCGTCGGCCGTGAGGTAGGTGCGATGGACACGCCGCGGCTTCCCGGCTTGCGACCGCGCGCGCTGAAGCATCACGGGAAACTTCCCCTGCTTCTTGCCAAAGGCGTCGACGTACTCCAAGCCGGGGTGACAGCGCACGTCGCGTCCGATCCACTCGAGCCGCAGCCCGGGAATCCGCGTCGACAGGTAGGTCCAAGCGGGCGAATCGACCGTCATCGGAGCCGCGCCGTCCCACGCAGCCTGCATTTCGCGACACTTCTGCTCGTCGCTTTTTTCAGACCGGGCCGGGACCGCCTTGACCTTGCGGACCACCGCGACGGGAATACCACCGTTGTAGTTGCCGGTCCTGAGCTCGTAGTAGATCTCACGATACGGTTTGCCCGTCACCTCGTGAATCAGCTGCACGCCCGTCCCACCCTTCAAACAGCGCGCACAATGCCAACCACCTCTAGGGTCTTTCTCAGCGGGATAGAGCCGGAAAGTCTCTTCCCCATCGCAGAGCGGACACGTCCACCAACGCCCTTTCCCGCTCAGGAATCGGCTGTCGATGTAGTGCGGAAAAACATTGGGCCAGTCGATGACCGCGAGATCCAGCTTCTTCAGCTCTCCCATGATTCGTCCTCCGTTCGCACAACGGCGAAAACGCGTGCATTCGCCACCGATCGGATAGCCAGCACAGATGGATCAACAAACCTTCCTGCCGCCGCGGGCTCCAACGGCACGTCGAATCGACGTGAGATGGAGAGCCTCGAGCGGGACGAAAGGCAAAAACACTTCACGTTCACGGATCTCTCCAGTTGGACTGCGGGTTTTTCGATGCCTGAGACAGGCGCGGAAACGCTTGCTCAACGAAGCCGCGCGCGAGCGCGTCGGCTTGGTTCAGCAACGTCGGGTAGACAGGGAAATGCAGGAAGGAAGAAAGACGGCGTGTGACGTGCCCAAAGGCACGTCACACGCTATAGGTGAGAGAAAACGGGATAGTGAAGCAGGATGGTGAGCTTTTCCGGGATCAGATTGCAGCCCACGCTTTACGCGGGTACCAAAAATCGAACGGAATGTCGTCATCCATGTCGGCGAATCCACCGCCGCCACCATACGACTGCGTCTGCGCCGGCGGGGGCGCCGAGTGTTGCGTACGCGTAGCGGTGTTTGCAGGCGGTTGACCGGATGCCGGCCCCGATGCCGGTGCGGCCGCCGGTCGACGAGCACCCTGCTCGAAGTCGCCGTCACCGCCGTAACCACCGCTGTCGCCGCGACCGCCGCCATTGCGACTGCCGAGCATCTGCATCTGGTCCGCAACGATCTCGGTCGAGTAACGATCCTGCCCGTCCTGACCTTGCCATTTGCGGGTGCGGATGCGGCCTTCGACATAGATCGAGCTGCCCTTCTTCAGGTACTCGCTCACGATCTCGGCCAATCGGCCGAAGAACGAGACGCGATGCCACTCGGTCATTTCCTTGTAGTCGCCGCTCGCCTTGTCCTTATAGCGATCGGTCGTCGCAAGACGCACATTCGCTACCGCGTCACCGCTGGGCAAATACCTCACTTCAGGATCCGCGCCGAGGTTGCCGACGAGAATGACTTTATTGACAGATGCCATCAAAAACTCCTTCGCTTGGTAATGGACCACAGCCACTTGTCCCACATGACTTGCTGGCCGTTTTTCAAAATGGGGGAGCCGTCTTCCTTGCGAAATGCCGGCACCTTGATCTTGCGCAGGCGCTTGACCGATACGAGGTCGCCAACGCGGCAGCCGCATTCGCTGATCGCGTCCTTCAGGCCCTCGCCCTGCAGTGTCTGTTCACCCTCTCTCGTCTCGAGGCGAAGGGCAAAAGACCGATAGCTTCGAGATTTGCCCGGTCGACGGTCGGGGAACGTTTCTTCGCCCCAGCCGGTGATCCGACCATTGACCGCGGCGGAACGGCCCGATTCAGCACTGCCACCTCGACGTGGAGATTGGATCCCACCAACTTCAGCCACGGACGTCTGGCGACCGACTTCGCGCTCAACGTCGGCTGGCGTTTCCGCCGCTTCCGACGAGCCTCCCGACCGAGCGTCCGAATCTGTCGTTGGTGATGCGATGCCCGTCGCGCCAGTGGCCGGTACGCTTGCGCGGCGGATCGCTGTCGCGATCGCGTCCTTCAACGGCGCCGGGTGCTGATGCAACATCGCCCAGTGCGGCGCGAGCGCCGGCAGGATCTTCGTGCCGAACAGCGTGTCGCCAGGCGCGTCATCGAAAGCCGGTACGAACTCGACGACACAGTCACCTTCGTCAACGAACAGATGGACGATTCCCGCGATTGTCACGAGCGTCTCATTGTCCGCGCCAGTGCCGACAGCTTTCCCGCTGCCGCATGATGACGCGGGCACTTCGACCGTCGACGCCGATGCCCGAGGACTGCCCGGGAAGGCTTGAGCGAGCACGCGCGTGAAGAACATGGCTATGCCACCCATTGCGCCTCCAGCGACAGTTGACCGCTGCACCAGCGGTTGAGTCGGTTGAAGTCATAGTTGAGCAACGGAACGTCGCGGATCGCGTCCTGCATCGCGCGCGGTCGGACACGGCCGAGTGCGCAGACGACCGAGTACGGAATCGCCCCAGTCCAAAGCTCCATGATCCATCCGAGCGTTGCGTAGTAATCGACCTTGTCCACCGGCCGGTTGCACAGCCGTTGATGAAGCATTTCTGCGCAGTCGATCAACGCCTCGGGGACGTTGTCGCTATGCCGGCTGTCGAGGGCGAAGAAAACCACGGCCTCGGCGAGCTTCTCCCGCACGTGCGGCTCCCAGCGATCGGGATCCGGCAAAGGATCGGGTTTGGGTGGAGTGATGAGAATCGGCGAATCGCCGCCGAACATGTCGAGCTGCCAACCAGCTACTTGCGGTTTCATGAGCGTGCTCCGGATATCAACCGGGCACCTCATTCCCCTTACCGGGAACGTGGTTCCCGGTGGGAGATGGGGGCGCCCGCGCGAATTGCTTCGCGCGGGCGGACAGGGGCGACCTACTTCGTGCCCGTTTTCAAGTGTTGGGCATTCGTCCGGTTCGACGAAGCCTTGATGGGGATGACAACAGCGGATTTCGCATACTGACGTTGCGGGACTGCCGGTGCCTGAGCTTCGGCATTCGCCGTCGTGACAGGACCGCTCTTCGCGTGCCGCAGACTTTCGTCAGCATCGTGGCGATCCGCGGAGTCGCGATCCGACTGACGCGGCGCACCCTTCGCGCTGCCCTTGAAGTGGTGAACTGCAGCAATAGCCATAAACACGAAAACGATGATCGAGTGCGCGGCGATATAGGCCGCCAAGCACAGAGCGAGGAACTTGACCGGCGATTTGAATGCGCCGCTGAACAGGGACTTCAACATGTTTCTCTCCAGAGAAAATCGAACAAGGGGGTGTCCCAACAAGGCCCGGTGGTTTCGATGCTCGGAACGAGCAAGGAAATCGGCGCGAAGCGCTTTCGTCCGCGACCACGTTGGTCAGCGCACGAAATCGCTCAGGGCTGATAGCAGGGAAGGCGCGGGCAAGCCGCGAAATGGCAGAGCCGGTTGGCTCAGGAAGGTCGATGCGTCGGAAACGCGTGATATAGGTAGGGTAAGCCGCGCCAACGCGCGGTGCACTCGGAATGCTCGCCAATCGCGTACAGCTTTGGCTGCGCGGTCCGAACGCAACCGGTTGTGGGGCAAAACCGAGAATGCTCCAGAAAATCGTATAGCTTTCTCCGGAACTTGACTTCGAGAAATCGGAGACAAACTGGACGCGTCACTTCATCAACCGAGGCGCATCCCAATGGTCTGGATTCTCATCCTTGTAGCTGGTGCCTGGGCACTGGCCAAGCACTACGCGAAATCCCGTCCGCGTCGGCAATCACCGCTCCCGGTTACCCGCAGCCAGGCATCGGGCGATGCCGGCGAGGCGCGCGTGCTTGGCGAGCTGCGCCGCGTCCTGTCTCAGCTTTGCGGCAATGACTTCTACGTCCACCCCACTGCGCTGCTGCTGCTGCACGCGCCGGGCACCGAGTTCCCGACCGCCGAAGTCGACCATCTCGTCGTCACGCCGTTTGGCATCTTCGTGATCGAGACTAAAAACTGGGCCGGCGCCATCGTGCCTGGCAGCGGCGCCGATACGGTCGTGTGCGACCTGCCTAGCGGCAAGCTCGAGGAGCGTCGCTCGCCGATCAGCCAGAACCGGGCCAAGGTTGCCTTCCTCCGCGGCACGCTGCCTTCGGTTTGGAACGTCCAGGGCCTCGGCGTCTTCGCGCACGACAACTGCTCGCTCTCCCCCGACCTGCCGCTTGCCCTCGTCACCCTGCGCGACCTGGGCTACTGGTTGCGTACCCAACGGGATCGGCACGCGAAGTCCGGAAATCCGAACATCAACGTGCCGGCTGCGTGGGGCGTCGTGAATCGGCTGAGCGTTGCTGACCCGACCGGGAACAGCGTTATCCGCACATCGCCATAAAGTTGCCAGAAATTCATCCGTAAACAACTGACCACCGTCTTACATTTTCTAACAAACTGAAACAATCCGTTTCATTTCGTCGGCGCGCGTCATTTGGCGAAAGACACATTGTTTCGTGCAGCTTTCGCCCCTTAACGCTGAAAAGCGCCGCGTAAGCTGGTGCAGACCGCCAGGTCTCATTTCCGCCGGATGGGCCCTCACCCGATCCGACTAGTCGCCTAACCCGTGCCAGGGAAGGCATCCTCCAACGGAGAACACCTTGTCCAAGAAACCGCCGAAGAAGCCTGACGATATCGAAAACTTCAACCCCACTGTTCCCGACAACGCCACGCCGGAAGATGACGATCTCGAACTGACTGCTACTTTCGCGCACGTGCCGGACCAATTCGAGCTCAGCTCCGCCGCGCGCGAGATGTTCAATGGTCTGCCGGACGGTCTGATTAGAACAATCATTCAGGAAAGCGAGGAAGTCGCCCACTCGACTCGCAAGATCCTGCAGGAACATATGCGGATCGGCGGCAATTTTGCGCACATCCACGCATCCGTCATCGGCCATTTCGTCAGCACCCAAGGCGACAACCAGAAGGTCAAGAACCGGGCCGCCGAGCTGGTTTACTCCTTCCTCACCAAGGTTTTCCAGAAATCGAAGTCGTCGGTCAGCCTGTACATCCGGTGCTACAACAAGTTCTCGAACAACATCGGCGCCGTGGAAATGCTGACGTACAGCGATATGTCGCTGCTCGTCCACAACCACATCGGTGACGACATCATCGAGAAGGTGATCGACGCCAAGCGCGAAGATCCCACGCTCACCAAGAGCGAAGTCAAAAAGCTCATCGCGACGCTGGAAGACCAGATCGCCGGAAAGGACAGCAGCATCGAGGAGGCAACTTCCCAGCTGCATGCCACCATCGGCCGGCTGGACGACGCTCAGAAAGAGATCGACCGCCTGTCGTCCGAACTCACCAACGTGCGGCAGGAGCAAGCCCGGGAGAAAGAGAAAGCGCAGGAAACTCAGGTTTCGCTCGCCTCGACCGGCAAGCAGGTCAGCACACTGCAGCACACGATCGCGACCAAGGAACGTGAAGTCGAGCAGCTCACTGCAGAAATCGTCAAGCTCAAAGCGAACCCGGTGAAGACCGAGGTCCCGGTGCCGACGCTGCCGGAATCCTACGCGACCCTGCAAGAGGCAATGAAGGACAAGCTGGCCGAATTCGAGGCCGCCAGCGCGCAGCTGGAACAAGCGCAAGCCCAACTGTCCGAGCTTGAGGCGCGTGCGCAGGAACACCGTGCGTCGATCGAAGCGAGCGAGGTGCTCGAAAAGCGGATTCGCGGGCTGATCGATACCTTCAGTTCCTTCGTTCAGGACTATCACAGCGCGCAGTTGCTCGCGACAGCCGACGGAAACCCTGCCCGCTTCAAACCGCTGTTCCAGGCCTTCAGTGACCTGATCGGCAAGTTCCACGGTGAGGTGACGGCGGCCGCACGCGCCTGATTTTGCACGGGCCACGCTTTATTGTTGTGCAGTAGAAGAGAGACTCAGAAAAATGGACAAGAAAAACTCGCGCGAGACCTACCGTTCGATCGAGCGACTGTACGTACCCAACTGGTTGGCCGAACGCATCCAGGTAACGAACTTCGACCTCGTCGATCAGATGAAGTGGCTGCTCGAAATGAATGGGGATTTCAACGATATCCTCGCCGTCGAGCGCAAAGAGATCGACCACGTCAAACATAACGAGGAGTCGCTGCGCAACCTCCTGCGCACGCCGTTCCTGATGGTCGCGCCGACCCTCGAGTCGGTTGAGGACTGGCGTTGCTTCGTTGACGACACCCCCACGACCGTCGCGGTCGACCAGCTGATTCGCAAGCTTCCGCCACTGGACGCGCTCGCGAAGTTCTCGGTCGAACAGCACAACCGGGTCTTCCTTGATCTGGTCACGAGCGTCATTCACCTCAGCGTACTGGCCGCTCCGCTTCTCGGGGTGACGACCGAAGTGGTCGCCTACCTCGCGTCCGTGCCGACCTACAAGCTGCGTATCGCGCTCGGTCGAATGAACGGACTGCCGCTGTTTCGCTGGCGCTTCAACACGCCGACCTTCTGGTATCAGTTCACCGCCAGCGACCTGACCGACGAGATGGTGGCGCACCAGATCATGGCGACCTCGCCGATCAGGATGAACAGCGCGCCCGGCAAGGCCGGCTGGAGCGAACTGCGCTTGCCCCGCGAGAAGAACGAGACGTACGCACATGCACTGATGGCATATGGATGCCGCGCGTCGACGGCCGCCAGCCTGTTTCGCCTGAATCAGAACGCGATGCGCCAACGGTATGTCGAGATGCACGGCACCAGTTCACCCTGCGGCAACACGCCGAACTCGCTCAACTGGTTTGTCGAGACGCCGACCAATCGCTTGCACGGCACGATCTTCACGTGGCTGTACCGCGCAGCGCTCGCATCCGGCGCCAACGCACCGCAAGCGCTGATCGCAACCAACGACGTCTACCAGCAAATCTTCGGCGGCCAACACGTGATCTCTGTCGACCGCGGTTGCAACCTGACGCGGGCGATGGCCGCCGACAACCGGCTCACGATCGCGCCGTGCCGGACCTGCCGCACGGAATATATCGTCAGCAACAACGATACCAAGATCGAGATGCACCATAGCTTCGACTGCCCGGCCTGCACCGGGCAGCTTGGCGCGAAGCGACGTAGCGCGAAGCCGAGGTTGCGCAATGCCGACTAACCACGAACGCGCGGCACTGCACGCCCTTCCGGACCTGCCGGCGAGCCTGATCGTGATTAGCGGCGATCGCCGACCGCAGTTCGCGTGGTATGACTCCGAAACCGAACAGTACTACTCCGAGGCGGACGGCCGAGTCATCGTCGACGTCCAAGCCGCGCTGCCGTGGGCGGCGCTCTACGTTCACTAGGGCGCACATGGACGACCTCGCCTACCTGGTCGCCGAAAGCAACGCCGCCTGGCTCGACGGCCGCGGCGACGGCCGATTCGAGCGATACGAACGGTTCTATCAGGTGCAGCGCCAAACGAGGGCCGAGTCGTTCGAGCTTGAGCAGGTCAACGAGGCCTATCCCGATTGGGTTGGGAGTCAGCCGCCGCCGGTACTTGGAATGCTGGCCAGGCCTTGGTTCGGTAAGGTGCTGGTCGCACTCACCTGCATGTACGTTGGTGCGGCAGCGGTCCCCGCCGTGTCTTCGGCCATTCCGTACAAATCGACCGTATTGCTGGGCGTGGCCTTCATCGGGCTGCGCGTATTCCACTGGAAGCGACGCAAATCCAGATGACCTTCAGACCTTGCCCCCCGCCCGATGGCGGGATCTTTTTGCCAATTTACCATTAAGTCTGACGAAATCGAACCGTAATCTAGAATTGGCGGTTTTTGGCTCGCCCAAGCCATTTCAAAAATTTGGGCCGCCGACAGCGCGAACTTGACTTCGGCGCCGGCTCGGTAGGATGGAATCAAGGGTGTGCGAGGGGCATGCCCAACAACAATAAGGAACACAAGGCAATGAAGAAAATCACGACCATCGGCCTCTCGGCTGTTTCGATCGTAACGTTGCTGACGCTCGCCGCATGCGGCGGCGGTGGTGATAGCGGCGCGAGTGCGCCCGGCGCAGGCTCGTCACCCGGTAGCCCCACGCCGCCCCCGTCGGCGTCGAGCGGTAATGTCTCCCCGGCGCAATACGCTGCGGGCAGCGCGCAGAGGGCGATCTTCGATACGATCAACCTACAGCGGCAGACGTGTGGCTTCCCCGCGCTGACGGAAAACACGCTTCTCGATACCGCCTCGCAAGCGCACGCTGACTACATCGGCAAGAACGGTGGCACGATTACCGACAGTGAAGTTGCAACCAATCCGGGCTTTACTGGCGCCGGATATGCAGATCGCGCCTCGCGCGCCGGCTATCCGGCAAGCACGGTCTTCATGGGAGGCGAAAGCGCGGGGTACTGGACGAACGCCACGTTGAGCGAAACGGCCTACGGGACGAACATCGCCACCGCATGGTCCAGTGGCGTTTATCACGTGGGGGCTTTCGTGTGGCCGGTTACGCAGATCGGCGCTGGTTGGAACGAAACGACGGTCAACGGCTTCCCCGAAGCACACGGCGTCATCACGGTCGCGAATCTGAAGTCGATGACCGGTAGCGTTCCGCTGATGTTCCCTTGCGATGGCGCAATGGGGGTTCCGTATAAGGTCGTCGGCGAAACACCCACCCCGCCGAATACGAGCGGTACATTGGGACCGACGCTGGCCGTGTCAGCAAATCCGGGAGACGCAGTTGTCCTGACGTCCGGAACCCTGATCGACACGTCAGGGAATGTCATCACCCTGCAAGTCCTCAATTCGACGAATGACACGAACAAGCTGATTCAATCTTTCGAAGCTCGCGCTTATTCGGCGACGCCGCTGGCGCCGAACACCAAGTATTCGGCGTCGCTCTCAGGGACCATTAACGGTACTCCGTTCAGCAGAACCGGCTCGTTCTCGACGGGAAGTTAAACCGGGTAACTCACCGTCGTTGAACTCACAAAAACCCCACGTTTCCGACGTGGGGTTTCTTTTTTCTAGATGATCGCTGCGTCCAGCGTCCCGAAAAACGAGACGCTATGTGATCCACCTCTATAGTCTCCGCGGCGCGGCACTAGCCTTTCTCATTGATTTACCGGCCACCACCGCATGGCCCACCTGTTGCGTTTTGAGATTGAGCCAATACGAATCCAACAACTTGTGCCGATCCCGGGTTTAGCATGCAGGCAATCAATAAACTACTCGCGCCAGAAACGTTACCGCTATTTGGATCTGTGAATTTACCAAATCCAATTTTGTATACATCGTAGGGGCCGTTGGTCGGCGGCCAGTTTCCGCGAACTGCATAGCGAGTGCCTGGAGCCTCGCAGATTATCGGAGGCGGTTGCGTGTTGATGTCGTTGGACACTTGATTCGTTGTCTCGGATTGCGGGCCGAGAAACGCTGACACTGGATTGACGAAAACCCCATAGCTTGCCCCTACGTTGGCGCAGGCCTGCTGCTGATCAGCCTGGGTCACTTGCGGAGCCTGCGGAACGCACGCGATGCCCACCCACCCTGAGCCGTTCCAAACGGGCGCCGACTGCTGGGCATACCCGCTCGGACACGTCGGCGGCGCCTGATAGTTGCATTTCGGCGCGGACCATTGCGATCCCTGCCAGACAGACGCCGACACGGTCGTCCATCCGGCACCCGTCGAACATTGCGGCTGTGCGACCGGCGCTGACCGGATGGGGGTAACGCAGGTCGAGTCCTGATTCCCATAGGAGCAGCGCGCCGGCCCGGCGAAACCCAGATTCGCCCATGCCGCCGTCGCTAGCACCAAGGCCTTACTCAATATTCTCAAGTTCTGCTCCTAGTAAGCGCAGTACGTTGTGGCGATAGCGATCACCCCGATGGGATTACCGCTGCCATCCGTAATGGCGATCGTCCAGGGGCCTGCGCCGCTGGCAGTGAAGTTCAGGGCGGCCGTCGGATCGATGTAGACACCCTGAGGCGCGAGCAGAATCTCGGGTGTCCCAGCCGCGTTACAGCTGGGCGCGGGGACAAACGAGCCGTGGACGACGACAAAACGCGCGTATTGTTGCCACGACCCGCCAATCGGCAGCCATACGCGCGAGCCGGTGATCGGATCGCGCTGACAAGAAAGGACCATCCCCGAGCCATCAGCCGCAGAGGCAAGCGCCGTCCCGGCACACGCGGTACGCGGCCACGCCACATTACCGATGGTCGCCGTTCCGGTGATGGTCGCGTCGCCGTTGACGGTCGCCGCGCCTGTGTTGATCGGTGCAGGCGCTGTCCCCGCGGCGTTTTGGACATTCAGCGTCCCAGGCGTCCGAATCGCGTTGCTGACCGTTGCGTTCGAAGCAGCCAGCGTCGGCGCCGCAATCGTTCCAGTCGCGTCGATATTGCCTACGTTATGCAGATCGACGCCGTTGACATCCTGGCTGCCCGTCCACTTCAGCGAACCGTCGCGCCGAATGAACACGGCGATCCCATCCGATGACGGTCCGTTCGTCGCCATCACAATGCCCGCCGGTGCGCCGGGGACAGGATTCGTCGCAGTCCATCTGCCATTCAGCCCTTTGATCGCCGCCGGATTCTGATTCGTCGAGAACCCGAATCCAACACCAGCTGCCTGCGCGACGACCCCGGCGCCGGCAACGTCCGGACTTCCCCGCCTCGTCACGGGCTGCGACGAATAGAATACGTAGCTCACCTTGCACGACGTCGTGCCGGTCGCGCAGTCGTCCGGACCAACGCTCATCTGGATCATGTAAGACCCACCCCAGAACGGCCCGGCCGCATAGTCCGCCTTCAGATATTGACCAGCGCGCAGCTCGGCAAACGTCGGTGGTGTGATGGTCGTGGTCTTTCCGCCGACCATCTGCGCCACCAACGTGCCGTACTTGTCCGTCACCCAGTTCGACAACGCGGCGTTGATTGCCGCCTGATTCTTCCCTTCGACGCTCAGCACGTCATGCCGGCGCGTCTCGACGTCGCGCTGGATGGCTTGCAACGTCATTAACCCTGCAGCGACCAGCACGACCACGACTTCAATAATGCTGAGCATCGGTCGGTCCTTAGTTGCTCTTCGTCGCGTACATCACAATGCTGGCGGTCGCGCCAGCTGATCCGCACGCCGTGGCCGCGGCGTTCGAGGAATATGCGGTCGTCGGGCTCGAAATCGTCGTGTTGTTCACCTTGACCATCGTGTACGCCGCCGAGACCGCATCCGCCGAAAGCGCACAGACCGTCGCCGGCACCGGATACGTCACTGCGACGGCGTCATTCGTTACCGTCACCGTGGCCGGCGCCGCCGCGACACCTCCACCGAAGAGTCCCGTCAATGCGCCCGAAGTCTTGTTCAGGCGTCGCCCCGCCGTATCGAATGCGCGCCCCTGCGTGAGCGACAGCATCGTCACGCCCGAGAAGTCGATCTCGCTCGCGGTCGCGTCCTGAATGCCACTCCGGAAGTACTGCGCCTCGCTCTTGAACTGCATCGCGTGAATACGGTCCATCACGTATCCCCAGCCCATGTAGACAAGAAGTGCTATCAGAGCGCCGCCCGCCATCACGCCGGCGGCCTCGACCAGCGACAGCTCCCCTTTCTGCTTGCGACGGCCCTTTCCGATATAAGGACGCTTGCGCGGCTGCAGTTTGTTGATTTCGTTCATGACGTTGGCTCCTAGAAATTCTGATTGATAGAGGTCGGAGCGCTATCGAAAGCGACAGCACCCGTTGCGAGATACGATCCCAGGCCGAAGACAAGGAACGCCAGCACCGCCCCAGCGAGTAGCACGTAGTGCGTGATCTTTGCGTTCCGTCGCACCGCCTCGACGACGCGCTCGAGCGAGGTCTGCCCAAGGTCCTTCACCGCCTCGACAAACTGATCCCGCCCGGCCGCGTCAGTCAGAATGTCGATGGTGGTTTCCGAGAAGATCCCGGTATCGAGTGCGAGCATCGGCTGGTCGGGGTTCGCCGTCAGCCGCGCGCTCATCCGGCGCAGGTGCCAACGCATCCACGGGTCAGCCGACTTGGTGAGTTTGTCCAGCGCGGCCCGCAGGGTGAGGCCCGAGTCGAACAATCCTGCCAACGACACGATCAGCAATGCCGCACGCAGATCCCGGCGATTGCGCCACATCAGCGGCATCGCGTCGACGCGGTTCCGAAACTCCCCCGTCCAATGCTTCAGCGTCTGGAAATACCCGACCACCAACCCCACGACGACCGCAGACGTCAGCCACCAGTAGTCGGCGCAAAACGTATCGAACGCGTAGATGAACTGGCCGAACGCCGACCACTTCTCAAGCGGCTTCACGTCCAGCGTCGCCGGCAGAATCTGCGCGCCGAACAGCACACAAAACGAATAGAGATAGACCAGCAGGAAGGCCGGATACGCCATCTGCAGCGACGTCGTCGCCGACAGCACGCGCTTCGCATAGGCCGCCATCTCGGCCAGCTCCAGCCCCCGAATCGCGGCATCGTCGCGGGGCGACTGTCCTGCGAGTTCGAGCAACACGAATTCGTCGTTCGGGACGGACGGCTTGATCGCGGTCGCAAAATCATCACCGGCGCGCATACGTTGGGCGATCTTCTGAAACACCGGCCACGAGAGGTTTTTTCGCGAGCGATGGCGCACCTCGAGTGTCGTCAGCCGTTCGAGCAAGGTCTCGCTGTTGCGCAGCCCCTTTTTGGCGATGTCGAGACGAGTCTCCCGGAAGAACATTTCGCGCATCGCCCGGAATCGAAGTGTGGCGAGGCGCAGTCGCTCCTTCGCCGGGAGCATCATGAAGATCGAGTAGATGAACGACTTGATCACGATGGCACCAACCCGCCTGCGTCAGGCATCACGCGGTACGCGTCGAATGAGCACATCGATTCGTCGATGAACCGCGGATCGATGAGACCGCTCGACGCCTTGTACAGTGCGTGCTCGTAGACGGTCTTTCCCGTCATGTCGGCGTCCGCGAAATCGCTCTTCCGGCTGCTGCGCCACACTTGCTCGGCACCCCGCCAATCGCGTACGGAAACGCGCTCGAGAAACTCAGGGGTCGGTCTGTACAACTCCATCGCGAGCGTCTGCCCCTTGATGCCGGCCGCTACTTTGCCCGTGCGCGTGAACAGACCCGGGCGGCGGCAGTGCTCGCACCCGTCCTCGTTCCGGCACGCCATGCTCGACGTGTCGAGGCCGAACTTGCGCTCCAGCGTCGCGATCTGCTCCGGCGACAGCACGTCGCGCGCCGGCCGCTTGCAGTGCGGGCAAAGAACCGGGATCAACTTCTGATTGCCGACCGCATTCAGGAAACTGCCGGACGCCACTTCATCCATCGGCAGCTTGAGCCGGCCACCGACCAATCGCATCACCGCGCCGAGGATGCTGTTTCCGTGCAGCGTCGTGCGAACCGGGTGGCCGGTCAGCGCGAGCTCGGCGACCAACCCCGCGAGGACGGAGTCACGCACCTCGCCGATCGTGAGATCGTCCGGATCCATTCGCATCAGTGTCCGAACCACCTCGACGATCTTTCGGTTGGCGTCCTCTTCCGTCTCGTTCGGCCGGCGCTGGATCGAAATGTCGGACAGCCACGGCGCGGGCACCTCGGACGGTTCGTTGACCGCGAACTGTTTGATGCGGTCGCGATTCGGCACGAGATATGACATCGCGCGCAACAACGTCGTCTTCGCCGAGCCGGTTTCCCCGGTCAGGAACGTGGCGCCGCCGGTCACCTTGCCGAGACTCTCAAGGATCTCAAGTTGGCTCGCCTCCAGGCCCATCTCATTCGGAAGCAGCACCTTCACGTGTTTGAAGTTGCCGTCTAGCAAGCGCAGCGCGACATCGAACCCGCCGACAAGCGGCGCGCTCTGCCAACGGATATTGACGAGGTTCGCATGCGCGACGAGCGGAATCATCGCGGACTGCGGTGCCGACGGCTGAAACGTCTCGCCGGAGTTCGTATTGCGCTGAACGAGGTCCTGGTAGGTCGCCGAGAGTGCCCGGCGCACGAGCGCCTTCGGCATCTTCCGGTACGAATACATTTCTCCGTCGACGCGCAAACGCAACTCGACGTCTTCGGCGTATTCCCGATACTCGTAGTGAACGTCTCCCGCGCCGTACCCCGTCGCGGCCTCGATCACATCCCGGAATGCCCCGATCGCCCGGGACGACTCCGGTACGCTCGACGTCGCCCGCTGCTTTTCCGATTTGTAGAGCGCGGCAATCACGTCCTCTTCCGCGACCATCTCTTCGTGCACGGAAATGTCCGCGCGCGCGAGGTCCTTCAGATAGGTCGCGTACAACTGGCTTTCGTGGAAGCGCTGCGTCGACACCACGATCGAGATTCCAGCCTGCAGCTCGACCGCAATGAATTCGCGGCGTGCCAATTCGGTGACGGCCAGCGCCGCGTTTTCATCGCGCTGGCACAACACCCGCTTGAACGTCAGCGCGTCTGCATGCACCAAACGCGGCCGACCCGTCTCGATCGAAACCTCTGGCGCCTCGGTCACGTCCGTACCGATTCGGCGCACCGTCGGCGGATCGTCGTATCCGGCCGGGCGGGACGATGCGGCTTCGCGCTCCTTCACTGCGTCCGCGTCCAGCGACTCGGACGGCTCGGGCGCACGTGTTGACTCATTCACCGGTGCATCCGCTCGCGCAACTGCCGGGACCGCCTCGGGTTCCGACGACGCCACCGAATCAACCCTCACCTCGCCCGTCGAAGGCGGGACATCAACGGCGACGGCACGAGGCGACGCAGGGTCCTCCTCGAACATCGCCACGTCTTCGATTTCATCCTGCGCGCGACGCAGCATCATGCCCATCGTCATCGGCGCACCCTGATTCGCCTGGCGCGGGTTCACCGGTTTGCTCGTTGTCTTGAAGCGCGGCTCGCGCGGGCCATCGACTTCAACGGCTGATTCGCCGCCGTCCACCGGCTCTCGTCCGACGATCGGCATTGCACTCGACGCGCTATCGGTAAAGCCGGGTTTGAATGCCTTGAGCCGACCGAGCAGACCGCGCTTCTCCGGCTCCCGCGATTCCATCTCCGCAAAGAGGCTCATTGCGTACCTCCCAGCGGTACGCCCGGCAACGGGGCGCCGGTGGGCAGCGGCGCCCCCAGATCCACCAGCGAGCGAACGGCATTCGTCGTTGGCGACTGGATCGGCGCAGCGCTGCGGATCGGCTCTTTCCACGACCGCTTGCCTTCGGCCACCGTCACCGCGTAGCCGTCGACGCTCTTAACGCTCCAGCCGTTGAGCAAGGTTGCACCGACGCGCGCCGGGTAGATCGCATCGCGGAACGAGTACAGGACGTGGGCACCGGTCTCGTCGTTAAACGCGCCAAGGAACGAGACCGCCTCGGCATGCGCGCGCGGCTGGCGGGCTGGTTTTTCTACCGGCTTCGGCTGCGCGTCAGCTGTCACGCCGCTCGCGACGATGCCAGGCTGCGGCTGCGACATGGCACCGGGCGGCAACATGCCAACTCCGGGCGCACCCCCACCCAGTTGGCGGGCGAGATTCGCGCGCGCCAGTTGATCGATGTCGTCGATCGACAGGCTGGCGCCGACAGGTCCGGCATGAGCGGACGCGGCAATACAAACGCCCGCCGCGACGAGTGCGTGCTTAATCGAAAACATAGTATTTACCCTTCGCGGTGAAGTGAACCCCATACGACGATTCGCCCGTTTCCCTGTTGGGGGTCGCAGATGCACCTTCATTGAGACGCAGGTCGACCTTCAGCGATTCGATCGTCATGTTCGGGGGCAGCTTGGCGAGCAGCGGTGATTGCCAGCGAAAGCCTTCGATCGTCCAGCCACCCTGTTTGAGTAACGACCCGACGCGCCCCCCTTCAACGGCGCCAGGCGCCGCAATGAGTGCCTGCGGTTCATCCAGCGTGACGACGTAGCCGTAGGCTCGAAGCTCCAGGACCTTGGCCGACATGCGTTGCGGTGGCGTCTGGAGCATGTCGATGAACGCCTGCGAAGTGGGCCAACTCTTCGACTCACCTTCCTTCAGGGACGCAACCTTAGGAACAGCCGGACCTCGCCACTCGAGCGATAGACCGTCACGCGCGAAAGTCACCGGACGCATGTCCGCAGTCGCTGCCTGCGCGAACCCAGCGAAGGTCCCCCCGTTCCGGCGGAACTTCATCGTGCAGAAACCCGACGACGGACAGTTCGCCTCCTGGAACAGCCACCCCTTGATGACCGTTTCCTTTCCGCCGACGGCCGCGAGCAACGCAGGCGCAAGGTCGGATGCTCGCGGCTGCACGCGCGCGAACGCCTCTTGAACGGCTGTCGCATACTGTTCAGCGAATGTTGGAGGACGAGGAGGCGGCGGCGGAGGGGACAGCACATCCATCAGCTTCGGAACGCCGAACAACGCGCCGACCACGATCGCGATGACCGGAACCATGGTCGGCACGGACATCGGGAGCTTCGTGATGCGACCAACCTTGCCGTTCGCGAGCAGCTCGCTCGCCTGGAACGGCTCATCAACGTCGCCGATCCGATCGCCCGTACCGAGCCTGTCGAGCTTCAGATTGCCCCTCAGGCATTCCTGCTCGATCTCAAGACGCCGCGATTGCGCCGCCTCGGGGGACAGCACTTCATCGTTGCGCACCGCGCCGCGCACCACGAACACCAGGTAGATGCGCGGACCGTCCTGCAGCAGGACCAGCGCGGCGGCGCGGCTTTTGACCCGCTCGTGAAGAGCGACGCGCGCCGCGCCCGAGTACAGCCGGGCGCCTTTCACTTCCGGTGCATCCGGCATCGCAAAGCCACCGATCAGTTCGGTGCCAACCTTGAACTCGACGTAATGCGTCGCGCCGAAGGCATCAACATAGCGCCGACGCTCGGCCTTCCCACCCTTTACCGGGTAGGCCCGCCAATCGATGCCGAACACAAGGCGTGCGCGCTTGTCGATCGGCAGGGGTTCCGTGATGTGCATCATGGTCACATCGACGGGACGACCGTCGCCTTCAGCATGATGATCTGGAACGTCTTCGCCTTATTCCAGCTACCGGTGATGCCGGCGATGCCGGTATTCGTCGTGCTGTCGGCCTGATCCGTGATCGCGCCATACAGCACGATGGTCTGCCCATCCGACAGTGCGATCGTCTGGTCGTCCTTCGTGCCGATCGTGTGCGCGAGCTGGATCTGCTGCTGGGTTTGACCAGACCCGGCGCCCGCGCTCGTGAACGGGCCGTTGAGTTTCGAGCTGTCCGCCCAGTACGCGAGGACGATCTGGTTGTGATCGTTGACCGCAGGCAGGACGTTCACGAAATCGCCCGTCGTGATGGTGCCCGGCGT
Organism: Burkholderia sp. BCC1985; assembly: GCF_905339915.1. Lineage (NCBI taxonomy): Bacteria > Pseudomonadati > Pseudomonadota > Betaproteobacteria > Burkholderiales > Burkholderiaceae > Burkholderia > Burkholderia sp. BCC1985. Next base: position 135,400 of record NZ_CAJPGY010000008.1, on the reverse strand, counting down.
CAGGCCCGGCACACCGCCGGACGTCGCGGTCAGGGAACCGGACGACGGCGTGGTCGAGCGCAGGTAGTCGTCGCTCTTGAACGACGCCACAGACACCGGCAGGCCGTTGAGCGTCATCTTGGTCATCGTGTTGTCCTGCACCGTGCGGCCGTACTGGTTCAGTGCGTTGACGACTGCGTTTGTGCCGGAAAACGGCGCATCCGGGCGCAGCACCGACACACCGACCGAGCCACCGCCAGTCGCAAGCGACGTCGGCGAGGCAAAGCTGATCGCGTAGCGCGCGAGGCCGGCATGCATCGCATTGAAGACAACGTCCGCGTTCATGCCCGCCTGGCTGCCCCGGTTCAGCGCGATCTGGATCGTGCGGACCGTGATGGCCACCTGACGCGTCGAGATCGCGTTTTCGTGCTTCAGCAGCTTCCCGATGTTGTCCGCCGCTTCCTTGGTGTCGTACACCATCACGAGTCGGCTCTGCGGGTTCACGCTCACCCGGCCCATGGGCGACTTCAGCTTCTCGATTTCTGCCGTGATCGCCGCGATCTGATCGAAGTCGCCTTCGCGCCCCGTCGATGTCTGCGCCGAGAACGAACCCGTGTTGCCGCCCGAGCCGCCCCCGCCGCCGCTACCCGACTGATTGCCGGTCGACGTGTCCATGCCCTTGCTCATCGTCGACTTGATCGACACCTTGCCCGGGATCGCGGCGATCTGATACATGCGCGTGACGAAGCGACTCACGTTGATCGTGCTGCCGTCGAACGACCAGTCGAGGCCCAGGTCGGTGGTCATGTTCTTCATGTACGTACCGGACCGGCCCGTGAACGCCTGCCGGTAGATCGGCTCTTCGGTTCGCGCAGCGTTGTGCTGCCCCTTCGACTCCGTTTGCCCCGGCACCAGCGAGTCGCGCGGCACGAAAACGTCCGGGCTCAGGTGAACCGGATAGCCCGTCGCGGTCGAGATCAGCGTGGCGATCTGCTTGATGCCGAGGTTCGCGGGCAGCGTGACCGTCTTGTCGCGGAACACGGCAGGCAGCGTCGCCTCGTAGGCAAGCGGCACCAGCCGGTCCCCCAGGAACGCGGTCGGCACATCCTCGACGAGCGCCATCGGCGCCGGACCCTTGCCAAGCGCGTCGGAGATCGTGCGGTGTGCCGCGTCGTAGCTGTCGTTGACGTCCTGCTGCGTCACGGCGCAACCGGCGGCCATCAGGGCGACTGCGATCGCGACCGTGGATTTCAAAAGGTGAACGCGCATGGTTCTCAGTCCTGGCAATTGCCCGCGCGTGCGATCACGCGGATGACGTTGTTCGAGTGGCGGCAAGCGCGCGTTGGCGTACGCATGTGGTTCGTCGCCTTCATCACCTGCTGCAGGACGGACGTGAAGTCGCCGGTGAAGGACGCGTTGAATTCGAGCGGCAGGTCGTCGTCGATCTTCCACGCCAGTTGCCAGCCCTGCTGCTGCAGCCAACGGTCGAGGGCGTCGCGAAGATTGACGTCTGCCGGCGTCACCGAGAAGGTCAGCGTGCCGCTCGCAGCTGGTGCACCCGCTCCCGGCAACTCGACAGCCGCGACGTCGGTCGACGGCGCGGGCGCGCTGGTGCTCGCCGGCGGCTGCAGCGACTGCTCCCGCTTCGTGCTGTCGGCCGCCGCCGGTGCCGCTTTCGGCGCCGACGCAAGTACCTGCCAGCCGTCCGCATCAATCGAGCTCGTCGCCGCTTGGGGTGCCGCAGTCGCCGCGGCACTCAGGGCGGCCAGCGCTACCGCTACGATCGCGCGTGCTCGCGCCTGATTCGAATGTGTCTTCTGCATGGTTACCGACCCTGTTGCATAAAGCGGCGATAGATCGCGCTGGCGTAGACGAGCTGCTTGGACGGCGTGACCGCGTTGTAGGCCCCCACTGCCTTCCAGTTCGGACCGAAGCGACGCACGTTCGACGCGAGGATCCACGCCCCGACATACGCGCTCACGCAACCGTTGAAGAGGTGCTCGCGACGGATGCCGTAGCGCGACAGAGTCGGGAGCCACGACGTGTTGATCTGCATGAGCCCGATGTCTTCGCTGCCGTTCGTGTTCCGGTTCACGGCATTGGGCCGCATGCCCGACTCGTGTTGCGCAATGACGCGCAACAGCCGCGGATTGACGCGGTGAAATGCCGCCGCGTCATCAAGGCAATCCGCCCGGCTCGGCAACGCGGTGACCGCCATCACGGCGGCGACGATCGATACGATGTGCTTCATGACGTCGGCCCCCCGCTCGCCTGTAGCGTCGCGTCAGGCGTTTCGCGATACGTGACTTCCTTGCGGCGCTTGACGCGGATCGTGTTGCCGTCTGCTGTCACGGTGAACAGGTCGGACGTGCCCTCGAACATGAAGTAGCGGCCTTTCTGCTCGCCGATGCCCAGGTTCCGCGCATCCGTCACGCCGACCCGCACGACCGATTCCGCGAACTTGAAGTACGTCCGGCCCTCTCGATCGAACGCGGCTTCGAGCTTTGCCGGATTCGGCTGGTCGAAGTCGTAGACCGTCTTCGCGTCGCGCGTTACCTCGACGCGGTTTGTCGCGTCGGCCACGATGAAACGTTCCGCGCGGTCGATCGTCATCACGCTCTTGACCTCGTCCCAGCTGGTGCGCAACGCTTTCCCGTCCGGCGTCTTGAACGTGACGGTCTTCGCCGGTTTCGCCGTGAAGCGGATCTGCATATGCGTGTCGTCGCCATCACGGATCGCCTGGGCGCCAAAGCGCTCGGCGAGCCGCGACACTAGCGGCGGTTCGGCTGTGACACGCGCGACGACGCGATTCAGGCCGGCCTCATCGGCATCACCGCCAAACGACGCGTAGTTCAACGCAGCGGATTTCGGCGGATCGCGATGCAGCCGCACATGCCGCCCGCCGAAATCGACGTCCGCGTACAGCCCGGTTTGCGTCATCAAGCGATCGAGCGCTTGCATCCAGTTCTCGCCGTCGCGCGTCGCGAACAGCTCCGAAGTCGTCAGGTCGACGTCCTTTTGCGCCGAACCCGTCCACCCTTGCGGAACGAGCGACTTGACGACGTTGCCGACCGGCATCGACGCATGAAGCGCGCGAACCGGCGCGAGTGCGGAGCGCGTGCCGATCAGCACCAAACGGTTCGTGAAGCCATCGAATCCGGCCGGTTGATCGTCCTTCATCGCAGCCAGTGCGCCGGTGCCGCCGATGAACGTGTTCGCCTTCTTCCATCGGGCCGTGGCCGAATGGGCGCCGACCTTGTACGTGATCGACGCCGGCGTGCCTTCGACGACGACGTACGGGCCTTCGGTATGGCCACCTTCGGCGACGATGACCTGGCCCGCGCGCGGCTGGATATAGGTCTTCGCCCCGTCGTTGAAGATCAGCGCCGGCCGCTCGGCGATACCGCCCAGAATGTCGTAGTCGAAGTCGAACGGATCCGTATTTGCCGCCGATGCAGCTGCGCACACGATCGCCGACGCAGCGCACGCGAGTAACTTGGTCGTGTGCTTCACAGGCCTGCCTCGATCAGTGAAAGGTGTCGAACGAACCGCGTGAGGTACGTGTGACCGGGATTGGGATTCGCGCTGTGGTAGTAAGCGATGGCCTTCGCGACCGAGTCGGTTCGCGCGAAGTTCTCGGTGAGGATCGCCTCGGCGACCGCGACATTGGTGGCGGGCGCGAGCGCGTCCCACGCCGATGCGAAGCGCTTGCCGTGGAAGCACCAGTTCACCTGCATAAGGCCGACGTCGAAATTGCAACGCTCGCGCGCGAGCAGCGTCTCGATCGCCTTGTAGGCTTCCTCGCGCGACTTGAAGAAGAAGCCCTGACCCGCAACGTTCAGCGTCCACGGCCAAGCGCGGCCGCGGTAGTTCGATTCGTTCAACGCGATGCCGGCAAGAATCTTCGGATCGACGTTGGTGTGCAGCAGTTCGAACGGCACGACCGCGCGAGAACACGCCCATCCACCTCGACGCTCGGCGAGCGCCGCCTGCGCGCCGTCATCCAGCACGAGCGGCTGGAGCCAACCGCGGTCGATAAACAGGTCATTCAGTGCGACATCGCGGCCGTCGATTGAGACCGTGATGCCCGCTTCGCTCGAGCTGCGCACGGGCTGGCCCATCAGCGGCGACGCCCATTCGACGAACGCGTCGAGGCCGCAGTAATAAACCGGCTTGCCCGGCAGCATCGCGACGCGGCGCACCGCGCCATCCTGAATGACGACGCTCACCGGGCTGATCACCTGCGCGATCACTGCCGAATGCGCGTATGCGCTCGCCAATGCCGCTACAGCCGCGAAAGCCATGCGCTTGATCATCGCGGCTCCCGGTACGGCTCGAGCACCATGTCGCGATTGATCTTCATCATGAAGTGCCGTTTGCCCGGCTTCGACGTGATAGTCGGCGGAATGTTCTTGTAACGGTCGAGTACCGACTGCGCCGTTTGCGCCGCGATCTGACCAGCCGTGCCGCCTACTTGGGTGACGCCAAGCGGGCCCGTCGTCGTGCTCTGATCGCTATTGCTGAAGGCGCGAACCAGAATCGCCGTCATGAACGAAGTCGAGTAAATCTTGAAGAAGTGGTTGTTCACGTCACCACTGAAGCCGGCCGTGCCATCGCCGTCAGCACCTTGTGCGCCGTACAGCGGGACGTGCTTACCGTTCGGCAGCCGCATCTCCGCGCCGGCGACGAGAATCGACTCCTGCCCCGGCTGAATGTCCGAGCTGTAGGGCGCGACGATCGTGGTGCCCCACGGAATCACGAGGCAACGCCCATCACCGTTGTTCGCGTACACATCGCTTTCGACGATCAGCGACGCGGTGCCGGGGCGATCCGAGTTGAGCGCTTCGTTCGAGAGAACCGGAATCTTCGCGGGCGGCGACAGCGTGCAGCTGTGCGACTGGCCGACAAATCCAGTTCGCGCGAAATCCTTGTCGCCCTCGCTCAGCTGCGCGACGTCGTGCATGAACGCGTTGTCGCGTTGTTGCGTCGTCATCGGTCCTGCCGCCTGCCCGCTGCGCGAAGCCAAAGCGGCCTGCGCCGTCGCTTCTTTCATCGCCGCGTCTTGAGCGACCGCCTGCTGAAGCAGCATCTGTTGCGGCGAGATGATGCCGTTCGGCAATTGCGGCTGCTGCGGCTGGGCGTCCTTCACCTTGACACCCGGACGAAAGATCGGCGAGACGTAGATCGTGTCCTGGTCGTTCGCCGCCTTGAGTTCGCCGGTGCTTGCGCTCGGCAAGACCGCGTCTGCCGACAGGGTCGGCTTCTTCGCATTCGCGGCCGCAGCGGCGCTTGCGGCGGCCGCAGCTTCTGCAGCGCGCCGACGGGCTTCGGCCTGTTGCTGCTCGATAATCTTGTCGACGTCAGCTTTGTCGCGATCGCTCTTGTCGACCGCTTCGGCCGCACGTTCACGCTTGGCCTTCAGCGCCTCTGCCTCCGCCTTGTTTGCTTCAACGGTCTGCGTGTAGAAGCCCAGCGAGCCAATACCAAGGGCAGCAATCGCGCCGATCGCAATCATGACGTTGCGCGGCACCTTTCCCTTGAACAAGGCTTTCTCTTCCGGGCTGCTCGGATCGTTCTGCTTCGCCATACCGACCTCAGAACCCAAACAGGCCGCGACGGCCGCGCGTGATCGTCACTTCTTCGCCTGGTCGCGTAAGCTTCACTTCGTCTGCCAGTCGCTGGATGACGATGTACGGGCCGCGGCGAATGAAGTTTGGGCTGACGATGTCGCCACCGTCGTTGATGGTCGGCACGGCAAACGGCGTCCGCGGCGGCATCCGGATCCAGATAAACGTGCCATCGTCGAAGACCGTCTCCGGTTTGAGCGAGCTCGTGCCTGAAACGGTGTATTCGAAGTTCAGCTTGTCGGGCGGCACACCGATCGGCCCGGAATCCGATTGACCAGCGTGATCCGCGTCGCGCTCGTCGCCGGCAGCGTTTCCGCGCGTGCGCACTTTCGCCATCAGCGAATTCGGGTAGTTGAAGCGGACGTTCTGATAAAACAGTCCGCCGAGCGGCGACGAGACGAGCGTCAGCTCGTACTCGCGCTTGTTCGTGCTCAGGTGCAGCGTGTTGACGAGGCCGGGCTTCGTCGGCTTGACGTACACGTGGTTTGCGCCGTCCGTATCGATGACCCACTGGACCGAGTCGCCCATCGCCGGCTCGCTGATCAGGCTCTCACCGCGCTCCAGCTCGATCGTCGTGAGCTTGAGTGGTGCCGTCATCACGCGGTAGATCTGGTCGTGGCTGTACGGAAAGACAGCCATGCGCGCGTCACCGGGCATCGTGATGGGATCGGCGCCGGAGTTGTACGGATTCACCGGGCTCATCGCGTCGCCGATGATGCTGCCGACATCGAACTCGGGAATCGGCGACACAGGACTCGCGGCATTCTTTGCGGCGAACGCATTGGCCGACGCTGCGATCAACGCGAGCGTGCCCCAGGTCAGGAGGGAACGTGGTCGTTTCATGCGCCGGTTTTCTGCAAAGTGAAGAACGGGTAGTAGAGGCCGTACGGATTCGTGCCGAGTACGTCTTCCACGGTCGGAGGAATGATCTGGTAGCGCATCGTCAGCGCGAAGCGGACATCGACGGGCTTGTCGGTGGGCGATTGCCGGGTCGAGGTCGTGAATTCGACGACGACGGTCGAATCCTCCAGCAGCGAGACGTTGGTAACCTTCGGCTCGCGGACCAGCTTCGGATTGGTCGTGATCTGGTCGAACGGCTTGTCGTCGCTGATCCACGCCGCGAATTGGTTCTTCGCGTTGCCGACCATCTTGGCTTTGACAGCGTTGATGTTCTTGGCGAGGCGTGAGGTGCGGATATCGTCGGTGAGGACCGGCTCGATCGTGAACCAGTGCTCGACGTCCTGTTTGATCGCCGTCCGCTTCGCCTGGTCGTCCGGGTTGTACGCGGCCAGTTGCTTGACCAACGGATTGCCGCCGGCATCCGACGAGACACCATAGGCCCGCACAACCGACGGCGGCGGTTGCCGGGTGTACACCGCGCCACCTGCGATGATCGCGAGGACGAAACAGAACGTCTTCCAGTGATTGGCTTCGATCCGCAGACGCGTCCCCTGGTCGAAGATGATCTTTTCAGGATCGTCGTTCGAGTAGTGGCCGGGCGCCGGCGACAGGGCGACCTGCTTCTTGCTACGGGGAAAGAGTCTGGGGAGTCGCATCACGGAGTTCCAATTGGGACGGATCAATTGGAACAGCCGAGGCGACTACGGCTCGTGGGAAAAGAGCGGTGATTTCAGGGACCTTTTCGCAATGCCGGCTTGAACAGACGTGGCGATGGCGATCGCTCAACCGGTTGAGGGGGATGGCAGAGAAAGCTACCCAAAATCACCGAGCTTTCCAGTCTTGTGTTTGCGTCTAGGACGATAAAATCGACACATCAATCGTTGCACGCGTTGCACGCACTCCGTGACTGTCACGTGAGCGGTCAGCGCTTGCAAGTCATTGTTTTTGCGTGACACTTTTCGTGATCGTCTTTCGAGGCATTCCGCTCCCCCCTCAACCGGTTGCGGGGCATTTTTCAAAAATGACAACAATAAGTGGCCAACCACTGCCGACCTCTATGATCGATTCCGATTTGTGCAAAAGTTCATCCTGCGAGAACGTAGACATTTCTCGAGAGCGCTTCGCGGCGAGTGAACAACATCTCGCGCTTCGCCGCGTCGGTGCGCCTCCGGTGGTCTTGGGCCAGTTCTATCGTAAGCAGCTCGATCGCAAGCTTTGGCCGACCCAGGCACAGCTAGCGGCAGAACTCAGTGTGTCGAAAGCCATCGTCACACGATCGATCCAAGCATCTCAGCTTCCGCCCGCGGTAGTAGCGTCGTTTGGTGGCCAGGACCATGTCTCGTTTCGTGCAGCGGCGCTCGTTACGAAAATGATTCGGGAGCTGGGGCGCGAGGCTGTCGTTCAACGAGCCTTGCAGGTACCAACTGGAACTGATCCAGCAAACGTGCGATCGATGCTCTGCAAGGGCGTTTCACGAACCGCGAACGGGCTCGCACTGAGATTGTCTCCAGGAGCAAGCGGCGGACACATCAGAATCGACTCACCGCAGATTCAACGCGTTATCCCTCACCTTTCCGCGCTGGAAGACCTAGTCAACGCACTGTTGCCAACGTTGCTGGGTGACCGCGGCTAAGCGCGTTCGATCACTCGAAGGTGCCGGCTTAACCGGCAACGTCGGACGCTTCATGCGATGGGTGACACAATCCGACCCGATCGATGCAGCCCGCTGGAATGGGTGACGTTTTCCGACCCACATCGCGGCTCGTCTTAAAGGTGACATTTCCCGACCCGAGCGCACTGCCCAACTATGACAAATTCCGACCCGACATCGCTCGCTGAAAGGTGACGTTTTTCGACCCGCGAACCGGCGCCCAGTGGTGACATATTCCGACCCAAGGTTCCATTGGCGAAAGATGACTTTTTCAGACCTCATAGAATGGGGAAAGGTGACGCAATCCGACCTACCGATGAGCCGTTTGGTGACGGATTCCGACCTGGAATGAACCACGTCTAAAAGTGACATATTTCGACCCGCTAGTATTCACAGCCTCGGGGACCCAGCCACGTGGCGTGCAAACCTCCAGTCCGAAGAGGACAGTTACTGGGCTGCTCCTCAAAGAGTGACATTTTCCGACCTGAAGGCTGCTGGGCCCAAAGGTGACGTTTTCCGACCCGTTGATCTTCCGGCAACAGTGACATTTTCCGACCCGGCAGACCAACTCGGGGCCCCGTCATGGTGGACCAGGGCAAAAAGTTAGTAAGTACTCAGCTCCTTTGCCCATGTCAGGTCGGAAAGCGTCACTTTTTGAGGGCGCTTCCTACTTTGAAGGACCTCGCAGCACCCCTAGCGGAGTGATTGGGTCGGAAAACGTCACCTTTTCGGGGTTTCGGACTGTTGGAATCTGCGGCGCGTCGAGGTTTTGTTGTTTGAGGACAACATTTCTCAGACGGTCCTTTGTAAAACAGATAGTAAAACCGTTTGTAAACACCTTTGTAAACCGAAGGCCGACCCTTGGAGTGTCCTGTCAGGCATAGGTTTGCGGCCGATCACAGTGTTTGAACTGTGACTTGATCCGACCCCCGAGTGACATATTCCGACCTTGAGTGGACAGGATCCGGGCCCGATGTGACGTTTTCCGACCGTTATCCACAACGGTGACTTGCGCCTATTCGGTGTCACCTTATAATTGTGACACCCCATCCGGAAGGTCACCTTTGTGAAAAAGAAGGCGAAGCAAGCGAGCGAAGAAGCGCAGGTCGAGATAGTCGAAATCGAAGCGCTTCGAATCGAGCCCTCTGATGAACCGGCGCTTGATACTGACGGCCGGGTAAAGGGAACTGTGGCGATGAGCCGAGCACTCGTCAATGCACAGCAAGGGCTTACCCTCAATGAAAAGCGCGTGATGATGGCCGCATTGAGGTGTATCGATAGTAAGAAGTCTCCGTACCTTCATGGTCGAGGCAGCGGTTATGTCAGTGTGCGGGTTAGGGCGGACGAATTTGCCGCCCTTGCGGCCCTCGCGCCCCGATCGGGTGAAAAGCAAGCGACAGCCGCGTACGAAGGGCTAAAGGAAGGGTGCGCGAGCCTGCAAAAGCGGACTCTCACCTACATGGATGGCCCTCGTAAGGTGATTTTGAACTGGGTGTGGAAGGCCGTCTATCACGAAGGCGAGGGATGGGCGGAAATCTCCTTCTCGCCGGATCTCACCCCGCACATCTTTATGCTTCAACGTCGATTCGTTTCCTACCAGTTGGAGTTTGCACGGGGTCTCCAGTCTCTCTACTCATGGCGGTTACTCGAACTCTTGATGCGCGAGCGCGATCGCGGCCGATTGTTGATCACTCTGGCAGATTTCCGGACCGTTCTCGAGATCCCCGATACGTATCGCTTTGCAGACATTAAACGTCGCGTGATCGAAACCGCAGTGAACGAACTGAACGCCAAGGCTGACTTGGTGATCTCCTGGACGCCGGTGAAGTTGGGGCGTGCCGTGAACTCGCTGGATTTCAAGTTTGAGCAGAACCCCCAAAGTCGGTTGGATCTGGGCGAGATCGCTGAAGTCGCGTAGTCGAAGCGTAGACGGCGGTGGTAGCGCCGATATGTCGTTGATGAGACCGCCGAGTTGAGATGGCCAAGTCGAATGGCCGATTCTTCGCGTCGTGGGGATCAGCGGGCGAGGTTGCGTTGCCCCCGCCCTATCCGCTGTCAGTCTTTTCGGGTACCGAGATCAAGAGACTCGGGATCCTTCATCTCTTCAGCAAGCAGCGCGACTATGTTTCTTTGGATGCGGTCACGTACTTCGCGCGGAAGCCCTTGAAGCTCGAGACGTAGCTTGTCATCACCATACAGTCGAAGGTCGCCGACCTTCACGTTGCCGTGCATGTTGATGTCGACGCGTTCGGAGTATCGTTGACGATTCGGTGCCGTTGCCGACTTCGCGTCAGATGCTCGTTTGACTTGATCGTTAACTTTCCGGACGCTGAGCCCTTCGTCGACGATCCTACGGATCAACTGGATCGTTTCCTTCTCACCGGTCGCACGGTAGTACTTAACAATCGCGTAGGCCATGTTCATGCCGAAAGTCTTTGGCTGTTCGAGCATTTCTTCAATCAACGCGTCGGGAAGTTCCGAAACAGAAAGCGTTGCAGTTACCGTCGATTTATCTACGCCAAGTTGTTCGCTGAGAGCCGTCTGGCTGGCGAAATGGCCATCGTTTAGCAACCGCTTCCACACAACGGCATCGTCGAACACCGTTTGAGTTTCATGCTGTGTGTTGAGGTCGTACCCAAGCTTGTAGCTCTCGATACCTTGAGGGACGTCAACGACGATCGCTTTCACGGTGCTTTCTTTCGATTCGCGCAGCGCTCGTGTCCTTCGGCCACCGTCGACAATAAAGTATCCCTCACCCTTGTCGTAGTCCGGGGTGACGTGTACTGGTTGCTGTTGCCCTTGAGTTGCGATGTTCAGGGCCAAGGTTGTGATCGATTGCGCACGGTAGAAGTGGCGCGGATTGAACGGGCTTGCCTTCACTGACCCTAAGGGGAGGTCAATCGGTGTCCCCGGCGTATAGTTGTTCGCTACACACCATTCGCGGTAGGCATCGGAACCCGTGATTTCGCTAGCTTCAGCTGGAGCTGCTGGAACGACTCTAAGGTCCGGGTGCGCGGGGTGCTGATGACCGTCCCCTACGATTGCATCGACGGCGGCAAATCGGTCAATCGCGGTCTGCTTAGTTGGCACCGCAACGGTAAAGCCAGCATCAAGACTGCGTCGGCCCTTCATACTGCACCCTCCTTAAATTGCTCGATATCCAGGAACTCGAGGATCTCATCGGTGATGGCTTTGATCTCGTCGCGGGCCGCACGGGCACCTTTGTCCGATAGTGCCGATACCGCCACACCGTACGCTGCAGCTTGCTTGAAAGATTCTCTATCGCTGAGGCTCGTTTTCAGTACGGGAATCCCGGTGTCGGCGATTGCCTTCCCGAGTGCCTTTGTGAGCAGGCGCTTCGGCTTTGCTTTATTGAGCAACCAGACGGCCTTCAGTTCATCGTTGGTCACCCGGGCTTGCTCGATCAGTTGGATGAAGCCGCGGCTGGACCAGAAATCTGTCGGTGACGATGATGTCGGCATCACCACCAGATCGGCGATCATCAGAACGACAGCCGGTCGAGGATCCTCGACAGATGGCGGGCAATCGATCACGATGAAGTCGTAATCGTTTATATATTTTTTAACCTCGCGGTGGATCATCTTTCCGGACGCGGCGAGGTTTGCGACCGGAAAAGGAAGCCCCTCTTCGCCTTCACCCGCCGCTGCACTCCACTGGAGAAGAGTGTTCTGGGGATCTGCATCGATCCCAAGGACGCGGTATCCGCGCTCGGCGATATCGCTCGCTACGTTGACACTGATCGTGGACTTGCCTACGCCGCCTTTCTGATTCGCAATCGCGAAGATTTTTGCCGTCATTGATCGGGTCCTCAAGAATTCACCCAATCATAATTTGAAAATACAAAAATTCAAGTATTTTGTTGCATAGCGCTTATATTTCTCCGGCCGCTGCGGTCGAGAGCGCAGAGCAAGGACCAGCGGTTGATACGCATCAACTGTTCGTCGTTGAGCGGGCTCCGGCCGAATCTTATACGGTACGCATGCGACGGTCCGCCGGATAGGCACGGCCCGTTACATTGCGTTGTCCGGCCGTTGATACGTATCAACACGGTGCCGAAGGACACAACCGTTGAATGCGGAGGCACGGTTCCGAAGAAGGAGCCGTGGGCACGTGCAGTGGAAAAAATCTAGACGACTCTCTGTATGAACCGGGCCCCGTTGATACGTATCAACGACCGACTCCCGGCGCGGATATTCTGGTCGGCGGGGCACTCGTCCTCCGCCGATATGGTTGGCGGCGCAGAGGTTCGGCCCGCGACGAAATCGTGCGCGCGAATTTGATTCTACGAGAGATACCCGCGATACACCGGCGTGGCACATTCAAAAACGAACGAACTCGCTACTCGGGACCGGTGTTGATACGTGTCAACGTCGGGGTGATGTCGGAGAGCCTTTACCGATCCTCGATGGGCGGTGGGACAATCAAAAGCGGAAATTGCGCAGGAACCCGAGCCGTTGATACGTATCAACGAGCGTCGGTATCGCTAGCCAAGGAGCGAAGTTTCGAGCGGCGCGATTGTCTTTGCAGGAGCGATGTATTACCGGGATCCGGTCAAGCACATCTCATATAAACACCGGTTGTTGATGCGTATCAACATGCGCTGATCTGTTGGTAATGCCATGTTGGGAAAGCGAAATGTTTGCCGGTGTCGATTCGGCGATACCCCCCTTGCCCGATTCGTTGATACGTATCAACAACGGGAGCTTTGCTCGCCGCGGCCGCAAAGCGCGCCGGAGATTCAGTCGTCTCGTGCGCCAGGGATTGCCGCCGGTTCGCTGGAACAGGAGTCATGTGCGCGTGGCGTTGATACGTATCAACGCCAGCGACCATCCAAGGCGATGCGACGGTATGAGACATGGGCGGAACCTCAGACTGCGACGGAAACCGCGTTATTAGTGACTCCGACACCTAACTCCGTGCGCACCTTATATACTGATTTTCTATAAAATCTCTAAAAGTGCCGCTGATAGACATGCCAAACTCCGAGCAAATGTCGCAGTTTGTTTTTCAGTGGCCGGGAAGTCCCAGATATTCTCGGACTTCGCAGGGCGATCTCGACAAAGTCGGACTGAATCTGGGAGATTCCTACTGGCCAAAGGCCAGATAGGGGAGGGCGCAGTGCGTTCATATCAGGCAGAAAACTTCGCGAACGCCCCTACTCACTAGTCGTGGGTCGGCCTCGGCCGAAGTAACGAGACACCTCTGTCACGACACGCTTTTGTTCCGCTTGAACGTAGATCGACGTCGTCCGTAGAGATGCATGGCCCGGCACCTTCTGGACGACGTCGAGCGCCACGTCGTGCGCTACTGCCTGGGTTCCGATGGTGTGGCGAAATGTATGCGGTGATAGACGAGCAAGCGACGTGCGTGTGCCCGCTTCGATGCCATCGAGCTCCAAAATCAGCCGCTTTCGAACCCATTCAATCAGGTGGCCGTTTGCGGCGTGTTTGTCTTGCGCGGACTTGGTCCGGGGAATCCTCATTGGTGAAAACCAGGGGCCCGTCAGTTGCAGCGTCGAAGTCCTCGCCCCGATTCCCCAATGCGCGAGTAACGCGTCAATTGTCTCCGGGCTGATCGGACCATACTTTCCTTACCACGCTTGCCGATAACCGTCAGTTGCCAGACTGGCTGTTCTGGATTTGCGTGCGGAGATACTCGAAGCGCGTCGCGATATGCGTTAGTGACCTCTTCTCGCCGCAATCCGGAGTCCCCCATCAGCAGCATCAGCGCGAGTGCAACGCGCCACTGAGTCGAATCGCGGCGCTTGTCGGCGGGATCATCCAACGACGCGGCTCGCTGCGTCGCATGCATTCGCAATTGTTCCCAGAGCCCGGCCGGGATCGCGCGGTCGACCTGCAACTTGCGTTCGCGCGTCACGATCGGCGGATCGTTCACGGCCGTCCACGGATTACCCACGAGATAGCGCACGTCCGCGAGCCAGGCGAACATCGCACGTAATGCGCGTACCGCGTAACGTTGCGACGGGCCACTGAGCCGTCCTTCCGCGAATGGTCGCCAACGATTCGAGCGGCGCGACGCCTGGGCACCCACGAACTCGGGCGTTGGTACCTTCAAATGTCCTTATACGCTTCGCAGGCGTCTACGAGCAATGAACTGAGTGGCTTGCGCCGTACCGCGACGGCTCAAGGCAAAAAGCGCTCGACTTCATTCGTATTGGCGCGCACCGTCTTCGGTTGGTCGCGGTACAAGTACAGGTAGCCGCGTACCGCCGCGAGATCCTTCGGCGCCTGGATGTAAGGGAAGAGGGCCGCCCGGTTTGTACCATCGCTGCCGAACAACGGATGGACAACGGACATGCGCTCGAGCGGCGCGAGCATGCCGGCGCGACGCCACCAACCTGCACGAGCTGACTATCCGGGGCGGCGAACGGGTCATGCGCGTCGACGTCAGCCTCCACATAGTGGCCGATCGTCTCCTCATGCTTGCGCAGCCACGCGACAATTGCACGCGCGCGGCCGACTCCGATGCGCGGCCTGGCCCGCCACCAACTGCCATCGCGCGAGTTGCAGCAGGAGACCAATTCCGTGAGCGTCGTGATGTGCCGCGACTTCAGGCGCCCTGCAATCATCGGGCGAAACCACATGCCGACCGTGTGCGGCGCCTCCGGCACGGCGATAGAAAGCTGCACCGCTTGCTCAACTATTTTTAGGGACGCATCATCGAGCTTCGCGCTGCCGTGTTTCTTAGCCGACGCCTTCAGATGCTCGGCCAACACCGGTGAGCCGTGTTCGAGCGCGAGGGCCACCAGGTCGGCCTGCATGTCGCGCATGCGCCGCTCGACGGCAGCAGCCGTGAACGGGTCACCGTTTTCGTCCTCGCCTAGGTAGAGGCGGCCGATGGTTGCTGGTGGTACGTGCTGGACGTACGCGCGCAGCGCTGCGAAGTCGGTGCGGGTGTAGCAACGGTGATGTGCGACTGTCGTTGGTGGAAGTGAAAATGGAAGCACTGACCGAGGGCCGCCCCGCACCTCGACATAGCGGCGCGGTGATTTTCCCTTTGGATTGGTGGAAAGTGAAAGTCAAAAATCTCACACGACCGAAGTGAAACGCTGAAAACTCGGTGGTCGACGGTGTCACATACGGACAGCGTGAAACAACCTCGCGCCATTGGGGAGATCAGCAAAAGCCATACCCAGCGGGGGATTCATGGATTTTTAGGGGGATTTTCGGCGATGTTTCACGGTAAGACGTGTTCCATGGGAATGGACGATCAACCAAAACCGCACTCCCGAGGTGCATCGTCTGGCCGCTCAAATCAAACGTATTGTTTGATACGTAATTTGTAGTGAATTTATTGAAGTTGCGAAGCACTCGCTTTGTATCGCTGAAGAGCTGCGCTACCTTTCCGCGAGCGCGTATGAGTGCTGCGATACGTTCGCGCCTGACATCTTGGCAGCCTGCCGAGACGGACTGACCTTGAGGCAGCTCGAGCAGTACCTGGCACCGCTCGATCCTATGGTCTCGCGTGCGGCCGCGTTCAAACTGGTCCTCAGCGGCGCCTTGTACTGTCCTACGCTCGCTACACAGTCGCTGGGACTGCGCAGCGTACTGGTGACGCAATGAGGAGCATCGCATTCGGTGCATTGCACTTCGATCGCCACTCAATTCCCGCGGAGCTAGCCGCTTCTACTTTTACTTGCGCATTGCTGCTACTTTTCTTTCAATGCACGGTTAGATGCGCGGGGTCAAAGCAGCACGTGAGAATCCTGCGACCGATTCTGAGGCCTTTGTGCGCCAGTAGGGGAGCGCCGCGCTCGTCCCGGTGATGGCGAAGGCGCATCGGCGTTTCGATTACGGCAGCGGGTTACCCCGGTGTCGCTCGATGCGGTAGGGTAGACGGCGCCTTCATCGAACGAGGTTGACTCATGAACAAGCAAGAACTCATTGATGCTGTCGCAGCCGACACTGGCCTGAGCAAGGCTGCCGCCGGCGAGGCGATCCAGGCCGTACTGGCTGTGATCACACGGATTGTCAGCGACGGCGGCACCGTGCAACTCGTCGGATTTGGCTCGTTCTCGCAAGGGGAACGTGCAGCACGGACCGGTAGAAATCCGACGACGGGCGCTGAGATAGCAATTGCTGCAGCGACGACGGTGAAGTTCAGTGCCGGGAAGGCATTCAAAGATGCCGTGAACGTGTCTTGAGTGCAGGCTCTGACGTCGGCAAGCCTACCGCTTGGAGCATGCAGACGTCTGCCCCATTGCGGTTGATCGGCGATCAGATGGTGACGTCGCGCCGGGTGCACGAGTTGTCGATGACGCGGGCGCTTGCGCGACGTTGAGATGCGGGCGAAATTGATCGCTCAGCGTGTTGTTGATACGTATCAACATCCAACTCGGCTCATCGAATTGTTGGGTCGCGAGGGGACGACACCGGATTTCGCATCGTTGATATCGCGTTAGTCAGCCACCGTGAGTGAAGGGGATGACTTGCAGCGGAATTCTGTGACCAATCAGGCAGGGAGTTTCGCGTCGATATTATCGGAATCCAGCCAGACTCGACGGACCGTGGCCGGAGGTTGGTAGCGATGAGCGCTGTGGGGCCGGCGCTCGTTATAGAACTGCCGCCAGCGTTTGATGAGCACCTTGGCCTCGGCGCGGCTGCGGAACCATTCTCGGTTTAGCAATTCGTCACGCAGCTTGCCGTTGAAGCTCTCGACGAACCCGTTTTGCCACGGACTGCCGGGCGCGATGAAGGTCGGACCGACTGCAGCGTCTCGCAGCCAGCTGCATCACCTCGGCAGCGTAAATTCAGCGCCGTAGTCAGACCGAACGAACGCGGGCTTGCCGTACAGTCGCATCAGTCGTGACAGCGTCAAGATCACATCCTGCGACCTCAAGCTGGCGCCGGCTTCGATCGCCAGGCACTCGCGGGTGTATTCGGATGGCCGTCGACATGGCGTGGGAGGGTAATGGACTGAGGACGTCACCGGCGTTAACCAATGCGGGATGGATCTTGTTTGCA
Source organism: Burkholderia sp. BCC1985 (assembly GCF_905339915.1). Lineage (NCBI taxonomy): Bacteria > Pseudomonadati > Pseudomonadota > Betaproteobacteria > Burkholderiales > Burkholderiaceae > Burkholderia > Burkholderia sp. BCC1985. The sequence continues at coordinate 118,238 of NZ_CAJPGY010000008.1, read as the reverse complement.
CCATTGAGTGATGTCGCGATACAAAGGCTGGCTGCGCTCGCGCGCGTTGACGTTGCAGTACTCGCCCGAATTCAGACGCCGGACGCCTGGATGATGCCGAGACGGCGTCTGACGTACTGTTACCGCTGCCTCGTAATCAACCCAGTCGACATCAGTGCTCCCTATTGGCGGCGGACTTGGCTTGACCCAGCCATTCGAGACTGCGGCGAGCATGGTACACCGCTAGAGAAAGTTCCGTCTTGGGTGTTGCGCCGGGCGCGCAATATGCAACGTTTGATCAAATCTGTCTCTCGCTACCGTTGTAAATGCCGAGGAAAGGCGGCACCGGCGCCCTTGCTAGCACAATTAGTCGGCCTGCTAGCGGAATTAAGCAACCTCAACAGAGGCAATAGAGAGCGAACTGATGCCATTGGTAATTAGGCATCAGTTGCCGCAAATTTATTCTTCATGCGCCTCGGTAGGAGGCGATCGCTATTTTGTGTCCTGCCGATATTCGAGCAAATCCCCGGGCTGACAATTGAGCGCTTCGCAAATGCGTTCAAGTGTTTCGAAGCGCATCCCTTTGACCTTGCCGGATTTAAGAAGAGAAAGGTTCGGTTCGGATATGCCGATGCGATGTGCAAGCTCGCGGGATTTCATCTTGCGTTCTGCCAGCAATACGTCGAGTCTGACCAGTATCATGATGGGTTCTAGATAAAATTCTTGTTCTCTTCGGCAATGCAGATCGCTTCCGTTATCGCCCATGCAATTGCCATCAGCAACCCGCCAAGCAAGCTCACGAAATAATCTCCAAGTGTGAATATCAGCACCCAATAAGGTTCTGCCGGTGTACCAACCATCGCGAGACCGGTCAGCAATCTGACCAGCGGAATCGACAGCCCGAGCGCCGTCAATGCCAATGCCATTCCGCGCAAACGAAGTGCGGTGTGGGCCGTCAACACTTCACCACGCCCGAAAGCAGCGAACATCTGCAGCGCCTGGTACAACGCGCAAATCAGCAGCCCTAGCGCGATACCGGTGGAAAGAAAACCACCGGCCCGGTGCGCCAACGAAAGGCTCACGGGAACAGCCGAATCCGCATGCGTGATTTCGCGCACGATATTTCCCAGTTCCCAATCCGGCAAACCAAACCAAATCCATGCCATGCAGACCACGGTGGCGACCGCGCCGCCCGTGATCAGCCACAGCATGGTAGTCGACAGCATGCGAAGACGCCGCATCGAGGCGCCCCCTTTGGTTGATGACGTGTACATATGCAAATTTCCTTACAGAATGGTTGCGGAATAGGTGCATTGTATTGTAAAACGGCAAAGTTGTATCGTTTCACATAAAACTTTTTCCGCTAAAGGTAAAAAAATGCGACATCAATCCCTTGCCAGCACACTGTTCATCATGCTTTCCTCGGCGCTTTGCACCGGGGCGGTGCGCGCTCAGTTGGGGTGTGCTGCGGATGGCTTCTGGTATCTCGGCGGTGACATCGGTTACGCACGCGACAAGTTCAGCACCGATCGCGCGGGATGGTCGGGCACTTCGTCCAACAACGCGACCGTGGGGCTGCGCGGCGGCTATCAATTCTCTCGGTACTTTTCGGTCGAAAGCACGCTCTCCAGCTTCGGTTCCGTGGAAGCGAAATCGGCAAGTCAAAAGGACAAATTCAGCCTTGGCGCATGGTCGGCAAACGCGGTCGGGCACCTGCCCATTACTGATCGTTTCGCCCTGCTGGGCATCGCCGGTATCGGATGGGAACTTGGTCGACGACGAGGTGACATCGAGTCGCGGAATCGCTCGGCCGGAATGTTCAATCTCGGACTTGGCGCAGCCTACGACATTACGCCGAATTGGCGCGCACGGGTTCAGTACATGAATTACAAGAAGCTGAGTTGGAAGGGCGTCAACGATGTTTCGGTGAAGGCGCAGACATTCACGGTAGGTGTTGATTACCTGTTCCGTTGATTGTGTGTCGTCGAGTTCTCCATATCTATGCGCTGCGTTGTCGGATCGGCGCTTCTTTTCCCAGGATGGATATGAATCACACCCGTTTTCGAATTCTCGCTATCGCTGGCATGCTCCTTTGCCTGAATGCATGTTCGCCGATTCAACTCGCCAACCCTGCAGCCTCAGCCGTGCGTATTACGACGCAGGAGCCGCGTGACCGATGCACCTTCCTTGGGGACATCACAGGCAGTCAAGGTGATCTCCTGCGTGGCAGGCTGACATCGAACGCCAATCTTGAATCTGGCGCACGTAATGACCTGAAGAACAAAGCCGCAGCTATGGGTGGCAATCTTGTCTACCTTCTCACGAACCGCGCAGGACAGACAGGTAGTTCCGACTACCTGGCGCAAACGAACGTCACCCTGTCTGGCAATGTGTATCGATGTCAGTAGGGCCGCTCACGCCGGTGACGGATCGCTGCTTCAGCTTCAAACGTGCTTGAACGAATCGATGCGCAGAAAAATGGCGATACGTCGGTGGCGTGATCGTCTGCGCAACGACCGTCGACAGCAAGTCATCGACCGGCATGCGGTTCGCGACCTGATCAAGCCGGCGCTTGCAACTGGCCGGCAGCGGAGCGTCGATGCACTGATTGCATCGACGCTCGGTGTTGACGTTGACACGACAATCGGTTACCGCAATTCTGGTTTTGGTCTCGGGTGCAGCACAAAATCCCAGTGAACTTTTTTGTTGCAAGGAAACGGGCGCTCTATGCGCCCGTCGTCGTTTCGGAACACGCGAGTGTGCACTCGTGCAGGTCGAGATATTTACTGTCCGTGCCAAAAATGGATGCCGGCACAATACGCGACGCGAACATGTGTCGGCCTATCGCGTCAACGGATTACTTGAGGGACTAGCGGACGCTCGAACAATGAGTGACGTCGATCTGTCGGTACGCTGTCGAGTCGGAATCAGAACCGGTGACGGATCCCGAGGCGAACCAGCATCTGATTGTTGGACGATGACGGACCGCCGGATCCAATCACATACGCGTTATCCATGACCGAGCCGGTCGTGTCGCCGCCGGCGCGTTGATACACGGCCTGGGCATACAGGTCGGTGCGCTTCGACAGGAAGTAATCGGACATCAGGCCGATGGTGTGGTAGTTCAGGTGTTGCGACGGGCCCGACGCATGGTAGTTCGCGCGCGTGAAGACGTACTCGCCGCCAAGGAACCAGGCAGGACTCACCTGATACTTGGCGTTGACTTCGATGTTGTTGAACGCAATCGAGGATACCGACGTGCCGCTCGAGGGCAGCAGCGAACCGGCATACGTCGAATTGATGGGGCGCAATGCGTTCGTATAGGTATACGCGAGGCCTAGAGTCACAGGGCCGGTCGTGTAGTTGACGCCGGCACCGAAGCGACGCACGCGGTTGGCCCGGAACGTGTCATCGCTGCCGTTGCTGACGGCACCCGACGAAGAACTGCCCGGTTGGTTCTGCTCTTCATAGCCAACGGCAACCGTCAGGTTGTCGCTGGTGTAGCGGCCGGCGATGCTGTACTGCCGATTGTTCGCGAAGTTCGTACTGTTGCTGAAGCCGTACGTCCCGCCGACCTGGAAGCCGCCGTAGCTTGGGCTCGTGTACTGGATCGTGTTGTTGACGCGCGTCGATCCTTCCGTGTCGTCATTGTCGTATGGGTGCGTGAACGCAAAGCCTGCCCAGTTGCCGTTGGCGGTCGTGGGCGCCACGAAGAAAAAGAAGGTGTCGTACTGGCGACCAATTGTCAACGTACCGAATCTCTTGTCTGACAGACCAACGAAAGCCTGACGGCCGAACTCAAGGCCGGCTTGGCCGAGTTGCCCGGTATTCACGTCGAAGCCGTTCTCAAGCTGAAATACGACCGATGTTCCGCCGCCGATATCTTCGACGCCGCGCACCCCCCACTGACTACCCTGCGTGTACCCACTTTCGAGGCCGACGAATTTCTTCCCGCCCACGTTGGTGGCGTAGTTGAGCCCTTCGTCGATGACGCCGTACAGCGTCACACTACTTTGAGCCATCACATGCGCTGACATGATCGCGAGCGTCATGGCGAGCAGTGTAGTCTTGATATTCATTAGTTATCCTATTAATTTATTGGATGTCGCGAGCCCGTGACAAGCACTGTCGGGTCGAGGTGACCGCGTCGGTTGATGCCCGGAATGTTCAGACCTTTGCCGTGCTTTCCGAGCACCTCGTCGCCGTTGTACAGTAGCAAGTGGTATTTACTTGGAAGTGTCGTTTTATTAGTGCGACTAATGTGGAATGCGAGGCGAGATGCAAAGCGTAAAGTTAAGTTCACACCAGATCACTGCCTTCACCGAGGTATTCCGACAACGGAGCGTGACGGATGCTGCGGCCGCCTTGGGCATCACGCAGTCGGCGGTAACGCAGCACCTATCGAACCTCGAAAAGCGTATCGGAGCCCCGCTTTTCACGCGGTACCGGTCCGGACTGGAGCCAACGAAGCCGGCGATCGAATTGTTCGCGTTGACCGACCAGATGCGCGTCCTCGAGCAGTTGGTGTCGGAGAAGATTGGTGCATACGAGATGCTGTCCACTGGCCATTTGACCGTCGTGGCGAATGCACCGCGTCCGGCTATGCCGTTGATCGCCAAATTTTCGAAACTCTTCCCCGGCGTCAAGATCAACTTCGCAGTCATCTCATGGGCTGCATCCATGCAGCGACTCGAGGGTTCTCAGGTTGACATCGCCATCGTTACCGACCCGGCTGACTTGCCGGGTCTTTACCGCGAGGAAATTCTCACCCAGAAGATGGTCGCGATTCTTCGTCGGGACCATCCGCTGGCCACGCAGGAAAGCGTTTCTCTGAACGAACTCACCGCGAATGGGCTGATTCTTCCTGGAGAGGGGACCCTTACGGCGCGAGAGGTGCGCGCCGTATGTAATACCCACGGGGTCGCCCTAACGGATCTGATCGAGATGACGTCTTATCCAGTGATGAAGGAGGCGGTGCTGCACGGGCTCGGGGTGGCCATAGCACTTGAGGACAGCATGTACCCGGAAGATGAGCTGACGTGCAGGCCGGTGCGGGAGATGGACAAGCTCTACAAGACCTATCTGGTTACAACAAGCGGAAGAAGGGCGCTGCATTTTGTGCGCTCGTTCTTTGATGTCGCGACCGAGCGGGAGCTGGGCTGAGCGCTTGTGCAGTGACGCGGCTTTTGAATCGGCTGGGAACTTTCATTAGCGTCACTAATATGACGTCACCTTATCGTTAACCAGACTGAATACAGTTGCTTCATTCCCAGCAGCCGACACCTGTCGAAGGCACATGAAGCAATGAGCAAATCTTCCCTACCTATCGTCGACCTTTCACAGTTTCGGGAGGCTTCGACACGCTCGAGTTTCGTCTCGGAACTTCGTGACGTCCTCTATGACCATGGATTCTTCTACTTGGCCGGTCATGCCGTGGCGCCGGAGCTGACGGCCCGCGTCATCGAAGTGTCGCAGCAATTCTTCGCTTTACCGGAAGAAGACAAACTCGCCATTGAGATGGTCAAGTCGCGGCATTTCCGCGGCTACAACCGTGTGGGCTTCGAGCTCACCGGAGGAAAGAAGGACTGGCGTGAACAGGTCGACTTCGATACCGACAAGCCGGCTCTCGACCTGAAAGCGGGCGATGCGCCGTGGAAACGCGCCATCGGTCCCAATCAGTGGCCGGAGGCATTGCCGGAGCTGCGTGACGTCATCTTGAAATACCAGGCAGAAGCAACGCGCGTGGGGCGAGAAGTCTTAAAGGCAATCGCTGTCGCTATCAATCACCCGGAAGATACCTTCGAATCGATGTTCGAGCCGCATCCTGCTCAACATCTGAAAATCGTTCGCTACCCCGGTAGCGACTTGATCGAAAACCAGCAGGGCGTCGGCGCTCACAAGGACGGTGGCCTTATCACCATCCTGCTCAACGACCACAACCCAGGCCTCATGGTGCAGACCTCGACTGGCGAATGGATTGAAGCACCGCCGATTCCGGGCTCGTTCATCGTAAACACGGGCGAACTCCTGGAGATGATTACCGATGGCTTTGTGCGCGCAGATGTGCACCGTGTAATTACGCCGCCAGCAGGGGTTAGCCGCTATTCCGTACCGTTCTTCCTTGGTGCGAACCTGCTTGCTCCGCTGCCGCAGCTCCGGGTTGCCGGGGACCTGAGAAGAGCAGTCCGTGGCATTACCAAGGACCCGACTAATCCGCTCTTCCAGGATGTTGGTACCAACCATCTGAAAGCACGAATCCGCTCCCATCCGGATGTCGCGCGAGCCCACTATAAGGATGTCGAACTCCGGGGGAACGGGTTCGCTTACGTCTGAGTTTTTTAGCGAAGGCAGACGTCGCCCGACGACTCCAAGTGTCTTCGAAACTCTCGCTTAGTCGTCTGACGAATCTGCAGTCCGTGGCGGTGAACTTATTAGTTTGGCTAATGCGACGACTTATGCGCGTAAATGGCGCTGGTTAGGATGTGCAGGGGAGTCAGCCGACTTCTGTTGTCAGGACGTCGGTTCGCTAAAAAATTTGGTAGTTCTTTTGAGGAAGCAACGATGAAAACGAGCAGCGACAGAATCTTGACCACCCACGTCGGCAGCTTGCCACGGCCGCTGCCGCTGGAAGAAATGCTGTACGCGAAGGAGATGGGTACGCTGGATAGCGAGCGTGCGGCAACGCTTCCGGACCACGTTGCGTCGGCTGTCTCCGAGATCGCGAAGAAGCAGGCTGAGGTCGGCGTGTCGATTATCGACGACGGCGAGATGAGCAAGTATGCGTACTCGACATACGCGCGCAACCGGCTCACCGGCCTCACCGGCGCGAACCAGACGTTAGCGCTGTCCGAACTGATTGAATTTCCGAACTTCGCCAAGCGCATCAACCTGGATATCCGGACCCCGGCATGTATCGGGCCGATCGAGTACCGCGGCGAGGCGGAGCTGCGGATCGACATTGAGAACTTCAAGTCGGCACTGGCCGGTGTGGCCCACGAAGACGGTTTCATGAATGCATCCTCGCCCGGCATCATGGCGCACTACATGCCGAACCAGTTCTACCCGAGCCATGAGGCGTATCTGTATGCGCTGGCCGATGCGATGAAGCACGAATACGATGCGATTGTCGCGTCGGGACTGATCCTGCAGATCGATTGCCCGGACCTCGCATTGGGTCGCCACTTCCGTGCCGAACCGATGTCGGTCGAAGAATTTCGCAGCGAAGTCGCGATGCTCGTCGAAGTGCTCAACCACGCGCTGCGGGACATTCCGGCGGACCGCGTTCGTATGCATCTGTGCTGGGGAAACTATGAGTCCCCCCACCACCATGACATCGACTTGCACGAGATCTTTGACCTGGTAATCAAGGCCCGTCCGATGGCGCTTTTGCTCGAAGCGGCGAATCCACGCCACGCGCATGAATGGAGCTTGTTCAAGGAAACGAGTCTCCCCGAAGACAAGATTATCGTGCCTGGGGTCATCGATACCTGCACGAACTATATCGAGCATCGTGAAGTCGTGGCGCAGCGCATTCAGCAGTATGCGGATCTGGTTGGGCGCGAGCGCGTCATCGCGGGTACCGATTGTGGTTTCGCGAGTTTGGCGACCATGAAGACGGTCGACCCTGATATTGCGTGGAAGAAGCTGGAAGCGATGGTGCAAGGGGCAGAGATCGCATCGTCGCGCCTGTGGCGCAAGGCGACGTAACAATTGACGTACGAAGCAAGTTGACTGACAAACAATGAAAATCATTCACATCACTGATGTTCACCTGGTTCCTCCGGGTCATGAGCTGTTTGAAACTGACCCGCAGGACCGTCTGCACGCGTGCCTGAAACATGTCGCAGCACATCATGCAGATGCGGACCTGTGCGTCATGACCGGCGACCTCGCACACGATGGAGAAGAGGAGGCATACATCGCGTTGCGCGATGCGCTGCGCGACTTCCCGATTCCGGTTCAACTGGTCGTCGGCAACCATGACGATCGCCGCAAGTTTCGCGGCGTGTTTCCGGATGCACCGGTCGACGAGCACGGGTTCATCCAGTCGTACACCGATACCCCGGTCGGTCGATTCATCTTCCTGGACACGAAGCAAGATGGTACGCATGCGGGATGGTACTGCGAGCGGCGCCAGGCGTGGCTCGATGCGCGCCTGAACGAGGCGGCCGACAAACCGTCCTATCTTTTCATGCACCATCCGCCTTTTCGCATCCACCTTCCGTCGATGGACAACATCATGCTGCGCAACCCAGATGATTTTGCGGCAATCGTGGGGAAGCACGACGTCGGACACGTCTTCTTCGGGCACGTGCATCGCCCGGTTTCAGGAACGTGGCGAAACATCCCCTTTAGCACCCTCGCGGGACTGAACCACCAGACGGCCCTCGATTTCGGTCAGAACGGAATCGTAACGAGTCTCGAGCCACCCGCGTACTCCATCGTCTTCTTCGACGAGACCGGCATCGTAATCCACAACCACGAATTCCTTGATAACAGCCCGCGCTTCCGATACGACCCGAACGGGAAGAAGGATAATCAGGTAATGCGCATCTAACGCGCGAACGGCGTAGAAAAATATTTCGAGATATTTCCATTGCAATTATTTCGATATCCTAAAGGTGTGTCATGAGCAACAACCGTCGAGATTTCATCAAATCGATTGCGGCCCTTTCGGGAGCCGTGCTCGCAGAATCGATTCCGTTTTCCGCGTTTGCCGGATCGGAATCGGTCACGATTGCCTCGCTGCACGATATTTCGGGGGCGTTCAACGCCTACAGCGTCGGGGCAAACATGTGTATGCAGTTCGCTGCCAAGGAGCTGAATGCGGCGGGCGGGTTGCTCGGAAAGCAAGTCGTGGTCAAGGTTTATGACGCACAGTCGGACATCAACAAGTATCCGCAGTACGCGCAGCAGGCGGCGCTTCGTGACCGCGTGGTCATGGCGATGGGTGCGCTGACGGGCGCCGCGCGCGAGGCTACGCGCCCGATTCTCCGCAAGTACAAGGTTCCGTACTTCTATGGCTCGGTGTATGAAGGCGGCGTGTGCGAACAGAACACGTTCTGTGTGAACACGGAAGGGAATCAGCAAATCGTTCCGCTGCTCGAGTGGTCGTTCAAGAACCTCGGCAAGAAGCTCTACTACATCGCTTCCGACTACAACGCCCCTCGCACCTTCGGCGCCTGGAATCACGTGATGGCCAAGCGGCAAGGTGGCAGCGTCGTGGCCGACGACTACTACCCGCTCGACACGACGGACTTCACGTCGGCCATCGCGAAAATTCAGGCCGCAAAGCCGGACTTCATCCATTCGTGTCTGGTCGGTGGGCCGGCGATGGCGTTCTACCGCCAGTGGGCAGCCGCCGGTATGCTGAAGAAAATCCCGATCGTTTCGATGATCTTCGGCGCTGGCCTTGAGCACGAAGTTCTTTCGCCGCAAGAGACCAACGGCATCTACGCTGCGTACAACTATTTCCAGGAACTCGACACACCGCAGAACAAGGACTTCCTGAGCCGCTTCCGCAAGGCGATGGGCAACGACCATCCGTACCTGAGCGGCGAAGCAATCGGCGGCTACAACGGAGTCATGCTGTGGGCGGAGTGCGTGAAGCGCGCGAAGAGCTTCGACCGCGATGCCGTGATGAAGGCATGGGAAAGCGGAATTTCCTGGGAAGGCCCTGGTGGCAGGATGGTCACGGACGGGCCGACCCACCATACGACGCAGGACGTGCACATCATCCGCGTTCAGGACCGTGTGTGGAGCCTCGTCGAGACCCGAAAGCAGATTCGCCCCGACCCGTACGGTGGCCGCTGCGACGTTCCGAAGTACCCGGCGCAGACCGAGTTCCTGCAACCGCAACTTTGATTGCCTGAAGCGGTTTCGGTGAACCGTGCGCCGCATCTTCCAGGCGCACGGTTTGTCGTGGCTAACGGCTTCCAGCCGGGCGAGACATGGACACAATTCTGATTTTGGCATTCACGGTCGTCAATGCCATTGCCATCCTGGCGCTAATCAGCTCAGGGCTGGCGGTCATCTTCGGGATGATGCGCGTCATCAACTTCGCGCACGGGGAATTCCTGATGCTTGGCGGCTATGCGACGATTCTCGCGTGCCAGCTCGGACTCAATATCTGGTTTGCGATTTTTGCCGTCGCTCCCCTCACTGTGGGGCTCATCGGCTGTCTCGTAGAGCGCCTGATCATCAGGCGGATGTACGGCAACCTCGTGGGAACCATGCTGGCGACCTGGGGGCTAAGCCTGTTCCTGATTGGCGGAATTACCGCAATCTTTGGCAATACGATCAACGGCGTGAGTGCACCGCTTGGCACTATTCGGGTCGGTAGCAGCGGCTACACACTTGGTGCATATCAGGTTGCAATCGTGGCAATTGCCTTCGCGCTGGTGGCTTGCGGATATGTTGTGCTGATGCGCACCCGCGTCGGGCTCGTTGCGCGAGCGGCTATGCTCAATCCCGAGTTGGCATCCGTACTTGGCTTCAATCAGAGCCGCATCTACGCGGTGACGTTCACGCTTGGCGCGGCACTGAGCGGTTTTGCCGGCGCGCTGCTGGCACCAATCTCCGGCGTGACACCACATATGGGTGCTGCCTACGTCGCGAAGGCCTTCGTGACGGTGATATGTGGAGGTGGTTCGGTCGTAGCCGGTCTGATGTCGGCAGCGACGGTCCTCGGGCCAGTGGAAGCACTCGTGTCTGTCGTGGCAACGCCCATCGTCGGACAGGCTGCGCTGCTGCTGGTTGCGATCGTCCTGCTGCGAATATATCCGAAGGGCATTTCCGGACTCTGGACTGGGGAGCGCTAACGTGCGACAAGTGATCTTCAAGCGAATTTTCTTTTTTGTACTGCTGGCCGTCGGATTAGTCGCGCCATACGTGCTCGATCCGTTCAACCTTGTGTCCGGGGCAGGATATGCCGCGCTGGCTATCGGCGGCCTTGGGCTCGCGTTTGTATGGGGCACCCTGGGTGTGTTGAGTCTGGGGCACACCGCATTCTTCGGGCTCGGCGCTTACGCCTACGCTTTGTGTGCGATGAATATGGGCAGCAGTACATGGGCGATATTGGCTGCCGTCGCGCTGCCCGTCATCGTCTCGCTCGCCCTCGGCTACTTCCTGTTCTTTAGCCGACTCGGTGACGTCTATTTGGCCGTTATCACGCTTTGCGTGACGCTGATTTTCTTTTCATTCTTCAGCAGCACGGCCGATCCGTTCTATCACTTCGGCAGCGTACCGCTGGGCGGGTTCAATGGCATCAACGGAGTTCCCGGCCTGAATATCCCTGGGATGCCGGAGACCCAGTTATCAGTCGGGACCACCTTCTTGGTTTGTGTTGTGGCCCTGAGTTTGGTTTACGCGGTGCTGACTTGGCTGCGGGAGCATCGCATCGGGCGTGTGATGGTTGCAATCAAGGAAAACGAACTGCGTTGCGAACTACTCGGTTATGACGTGCGTTTGTACAAGCTCGTCGGCTATACGATTAGTGCAGCTGTTGCCGGGCTGTCCGGCGCGCTTTATACGTCGGTCGCAGGATTCGTCGGTCCCAATGCGTTTGACCTTTCCCAGGCCTCGCAATTCGTTCTGTGGGTGATTGCCGGCGGATTGGGGGCGCTGGCCGGTCCGGTCGTCGCTGCGATCGGTTTTCAGTTGCTGGCGAGCTATCTCGGTACTAGCCAAACGATCAATACCGAGCTTGTGTTTGGCACGGTAATCATCGCACTCGTGCTGTTGATTCCTCAGGGCGTGCTGCCGTGGATGAAGACTTGGGGCGTGCGGTTGCGCAGGTTCACACCGATGTCGAGGGCCTCCGAATGAAGCCGACCCCCATCATTTCGACGCGAGCACTGGTCAAGCAGTTCGGTGGCGTTCGTGCAGTCGATTCCGTTGATTTCGAGGTGTTCCCTGGCGAAATTCGCTGCCTGATCGGTCCGAACGGCGCCGGCAAGAGCACCTTGTTCAAGTGCTTGACGCATCAGTATCGACCGACCAGCGGCGCGGTGTTCTTTGAGGGGAACGACGTTGGGGCACTACCGAGCTTCAAAGTGGCCCGACTGGGAATTGCCATCAAGAACCAGATTCCGAGCGTCTATCCGAATCTGACGACGCGTGAGAGCATCGAGTTGGCTTTGCACTCGCAGAACCTGAGCAAGCGCGACGCGCAGCTCAAGATGGCGGAGATCCTCGATGAAATCGACTTCTCGGACGAGCTGGCACGCGCGCCTGTGAACAGCTTGTCGCATGCGCACCGTCAATGGTGCGAGTTGGGGATGCTGCGCGCCAGCGCTCCGCGCCTCGCCTTGCTCGACGAGCCTACCGCCGGCATGACATCGACCGAGATGCTGAAGACTGTGGAGTTGATTCGATTGCTCAACAAGCAGGCCACTGTAATTGTCGTGGAGCACGACCTCGACTTCATCGCCCGGCTCGCGGAGCGCGTGACCGTCCTCCACAAAGGACAGGTCATAGCCGATGACACGATGGACAACATCCAGGCAAACGAGATGGTGCGCGACGTCTATCTCGGGCGAAAGAAGGAGATTAATGATGCTCATTCTTAAGGATGTGACGGCTGGCTATGGTGGGGCACCGGTCCTGCACGGCACGAACCTGGCGATGGCCGATCGCGAGATTCTCGGCCTCGTTGGCTACAACGGCATGGGAAAGACGTCCTTGCTGAAGACCGTAATGGGTGTATTGCCTATTCGCTCGGGGACTATCACATGGCGCGGCGAAGCAATTCAGGACCTGGCTGTTCATCTGCGTAGCCGCCACGGCGTCGCGATGGTTGCCCAAGGTTGTGCCGGCTTCCCGCAGCTTACCGTGATGGAAAACCTGCGCCTAGCCTCGTTCGCAGACCGACGCCAGCGTGAGCAGGCCGTCGAAAAGGTTATCGCACAAATTCCGCGCCTTGAGCGCCTGCTCAAGAGGCCGAGCTCAGGACTTTCCGGTGGCGAGCGCCAGTTGCTATCGCTGGCCCGAGCCCTGATTACGGTGCCGCGACTGCTGCTAGTCGACGAAATTACGGACGGTGTGCAGCCGTCGGTATGTGATGAGTTGTCCGAGTTGCTCAACATCATCGCGAAGAATGATCGCTTGGCGATGCTCATCGTGGACCAAGACCTGAGCTTTGTTGCGTCGGTGGTTGAGCGTGCGGTTCTCATGCAGAAAGGACGCATCGTTGCGGACCGATCGCGCGAGCAGTTGCTTGGCGACACGCCTTTTGATGTCGAGACAGCCGCCGCAGCGTGACGATGCGTCTTTCTACGTTGATTGATTCCGATATGGATGGCGAAAGAAATACAAGCGAGGAAACCATCGACAAAGCGTGTAACGCAGCACGTGGCATGACCGTAGGGTGCTGGTTCCACAATCTGTGGTTGCGCGCGATAGAAACCCGAGCTCGGCGCCCGTATGCGGCGTCTTCCGCGCAAGACCGCGGGCACGGCCCCTTGAGAAACTCCCATTCCGTGGCGATTCTGGTTATTGGGAAAGATATTTCCGGATAGGCCGCGCCAACGGGAACGAATTCAAACGGAAATCGCGTGCGATGCTTGGAGGTCGTTCGATCGTCGATGCGGACGAATGGCACGCCATTTCGCGAAGCGATTTCTTCCTTTACAACCCAAGGAGAACACAATGGCTTCAATTTTGGATGAACTGGCAACTCTGTACACGGACGCAGCGCAAGGGCGCTATGGCCTGACGGCTGTCCGGCAGCAAGAGCATGCTCTACAAGCCGGCATGCTCGCTGAAGCGAACGACGATCCTGCCGCGCTGATTGCTGCGTCCTTCCTTCACGACGCGGGACACATGATTCACAATCTAGGCGAGGATTGTGCCGCGAAAGGAATCGACGATACACATGAGCAGCGTGGTGCTCGGTGGCTGTCGCAGTATTTTGGACAGGATGTAACCGAACCGATTCGCCTGCATGTGGCGGCAAAGAGATATCTCTGCACTGTTGAGCCGGAATACAACAAGTGCCTTGCGCCGGACTCGGTTCGCTCCCTTCAATTGCAAGGCGGGTTGATGACGGAGGATGAGATTTCGGCGTTCATTCGAGAGCCGTATGCACAGGATGCGATTCGTGTGCGCCGTTACGACGACCTCGCAAAGACGCCCGGTGTCGTGACGCCGCCTGTCGACCACTTCCTTGCCCAGTTGAAGCCGCTGCTGAAGTAGGGATGGCCCGGCTCTCGGGCGCGGTGTTCGCATGAACGAGGGGCGTGATGATCGGGCAAGCGGCCCTTCTTTCAGGGGGGGAGTCAATCTCGCGCCCCTGTCCATCCGGGCGAGTGGAGGGATGCCGCAACGTCGGGCGAGGTGGTTGGTGGGATCGATGTCGAGCCACCGAGCACCGATGAAGTTCAGGTACGGGTTCCGGACTCAGCCGTATGCGATACGTGACGTCTGCGCGGACATCCACGTATGCCTTCCTGGATGATCGGAACCTTGTGCATGTCCCTTGCGCCAGTGTACCGGTCTGGAGTTCATCGCAGTTGATCGCGAGGCGGGTGAACGACGTAGCGCACCACCAGGTGCCATCCGCCAACCATCTCGATTCTGACGACACGCTCCCTCGGGTTGTCGCGCTTCGACCGCAGGTGTTGATCAGCATATTCGTGGCCCGTCGCGACTTGCACGTCGGGCCACATATGTGGATGTCAGGCACGAAGTATCCACGTTCGGTACGCTGATTCGTCTTGCGGCACAATTTCCGTATCGAGTAACGCGCCGCAACCGGGACAGAATAGCTGACGCAGTACGATCGATCTTTCAGTGAAGCAAGCCGGATCTGCATGCATCACCGCTCGTGCGGCTGCTGCCGGCGACTCGCGCCGGATCGCATGTTTTAACGGGGCGGTTGTGCACTCGCCTAAAACGGTTGAGCAATGCGAACACAAAACGGCCCCTGACTCGCCGGCTTCCAGGTTGTCGTCGATCTGCATGGACTTACTCCTTGGTTGCATGGGCCAACGGACTCGTTCGTTCCTGGCGAACCCGAACTCGATGTCGATCAGTTGCTGAAATATCGATTTCTCCCTCACTGTCGAACACGACGCCGTACACGTCGTGTGCCGCTTGCGGCGAAACCTTGAAATTGGCAACGTCGATCGCGACACGACCGGGGTCGCGCTGCAGAGGATCTCCGTAGCCACCGCCGCCCTGCCAATGGGTGAAATACGTATCGGATTCGGCGAGGTTTGTTTCAATGTGTGATGGCAGGACATGAGGTGTACCGCAAAGTTCTTCCAGTGACGCGGGGATTCGGCCATTTGAGAGCAGCTCTCGAGCCGCGGCGCCACGAATCAAGACGTCATGTTGTGTCGCAGCCGGATATCCGCCACCAATTCCGGTGGCCAATGGTATGGCTTTCCCGGGCGCGGAAACCACGAGATGCAACTCGCCGAGCGGCGAATCGTGTGGCAAGAAGCAGCTGGATCCTCCCACGCCTCCGCGGTATCGACCGGGGCCACCAGAGTCGATTTCTTCTCGGCGCCAAAGATACAGGATTGGAAACGCGAACTCGTTGATCTCCACATCCGCCACGCGTCCCATCGGAATGCAGTTCAGGCCGCCCGTGTCGACCCCATCCTGGTCGGCGCGAGCGCCAAGACCACCGGCCATGGCATCGCACAGCATGGTGACGAACGGGCCGCCTCGCTGGTCGACACCGGCAATGAGTGCAAGGTCCCATGTGCCGCAGCAGACGCACATCATCGACTTGCGATGTTCGGGATGCACGGACAACATTTTTCCGATGCATTCGGATACCGCGTTCTGGGTAGCCCATGCCGACGCGACCGACGCCTTGCCGACGCCTGCCGGGAACGTGCAGTTATTGATCGTCCCGGGTTCGCTCGTGATTTCCAAACAACGGTACAGCCCCCCGGGCGCCCACGGTATATCCGCGCAGAGCATGGTGAGCACGATGGGCATGATGCCGCCGCGCAAGCCAGCGTAGGTGCAGTTGATGAACCCTTCGACCTGTGCGTCGGTACCGGTAAAGTCGAAATGGAGCGTGTCACCGCGCTTGTGCATTGCCAGCACGATCTTGTAAATGCCCTGATCGCCGCTGCGCGCGCTATCCTGATGGGCTACCGCGCCCCACGATCCGTCCGGCAGCGATCGAAGCTTGGCGCGCAGGCGCGCTTCGGCGTCGGACATAATCCGCTTCATGACAGCTTTCACCGTTCGGGCATCGTATTTCGTGATCAGGCGGTTCAGCAATTCCTGTGCGATATTGTTCGCACCGATTTTCGCACGCAGATCCAGCGCGATGAGCTTCGGTACGCGAGAGCGCCTCAGATACATGTCTTCGACATCGACACGCAACTCGCCATTTTCCACAATTTTCACGGGCGGAACCGGTGTGGACTCCCAAAAGACGTCGTGCCCTTCCACAGACCAGCTTCCCGGCGAGACGCCACCGAGATCCACCTGGTGGCACACGGCTGCGGTCCACGCAAACAACTTCCCCTGATGGAACAGAGGCGCCAGTACCGTTACATCGTTCTGGTGAAGGCCACCGCCGACCCATGGATCATTGCACAGGAACATGTCGCCGGGGCGGATGCCGGGGCGCTCGGATCGATGCTCAAGGGTCCATTTGACCGCCATGTCGACCGAGGCGGCAAGTTGGGTGTTATACAGCCCGACGAGTACGGAGTTGCCGCACTCGTCGAGAATGGTTGCGCCGAAATCATTCGCGTCGGTTACGACGACAGAACCGGACATGCGTTTGAGCGCATCGCCCATTTCTTCGGTGATCATCGCGAGCCGATGGCGGATGACTTCATACGTGAGCGGATCGACGGCGGCAATGTCTTGGTCGGTCACGTCATGTAGGTCGATGTGGTTTTCGACGCCACGGTGAATCTGAGATGTGTCGCCAGGACGACGAGAAAATCGTTCTGAACCTGCCACATGAAGGATGGTCATCAAGATATCCTCATGCCGCTTGCGCGGCCGAAATTGTGTCGTATCGCAGGACGAGATTGCCAAGGCGATCGACATCCCCCTTGCAGCCTCGCGGAATGGCGACCGTCGTGGTGGGTGCTTCGACGACGGCGGGACCGTCGATGCGGGTGCCAGTGGATAGGTCCCGATAATCATAGATGGGCGTGCATTCCCATCGGTGGCGCACGTCGAGGAACACTTGACGTGTTGAACGCGGACGGGGCTCCCGGCGTTCGCGCTGAAGTTCGGGCAACTTGGGGCGAGCCGGAAGACAGCCAATGGCGCGGACACGATAAGTGATTACCTGAAGTCCCGCATCGGCAAAACCGGTTCCCTTTCCGTAGAGTTTCTCGTAGAGCAGCTCAAACTGCGTGCTTACCTCGTTGACTGCATTGTCGTCGAGCTGGCCGGTCGGTAAGGGTGTTGAAACCTCCGCGAGCTGCATGGTGTAACGGATATCCGCTTCGCGCTCGAAGCGTACTTCGGCGAAGTGGAGGTCCTGGTCGATAATCCGCTGGTGAAGCTCCGCCTCGAGCCTGGCGAAAGTATCGTTAACGTGATTCGCGGGCGCAGGAAAGTTGTCCGGCGCTGATGTCTCTGCGGTCAATACAATATCCGATGCCGCAAGGCCGTACGCTGAAAATACCGCAGCAGTAGATCCGAGCGGCACGACGACTTCCTGGACTCCGAGATCGGCGGAATAGCTCGCACAGTGCATGGGGCCGGCGCCGCCAAAGGAATAGACGGCGAAGTCACGCGGGTCGTAGCCACTATTCACTACGACCTTGCGCACCAGATCCGCTGTTTGGGAATTCTGAATCGCATAGATTGCCGCAGCGCCTTCATCGACAGTCAGACCGAGTGGCGTTGCGATATGCCGACGAATCGCTTGCTCCGCGAGTTCACGATATAGTTTCTTGCGCCCCCCGAGGAAATTGTCCGGATTGATGATGCCAAGCACAAGGTCTGCATCGGTTACCGTCGGCAGGGTGCCGCCTTCGCCATAGCATGCCGGTCCCGGACGCGCTCCTGCGCTGCGCGGGCCGACACGCAGGTTGCCGCCCGCGTCGAGCCATGCGATTGCACCGCCACCGGCACCGATCGTATGGACATCGACCATGGTGGTATTGATCTGGTGCTGATGTAGAACCGTCGTCGTTGTTGTGGCGGGTTTGCCATCCAGTACGAGTCCAACCAGAAACGTCGTGCCACCAATGTCGGTCGATACGACGTTTTTATGCCCGAGCGCATCGGCGAGATGCAAGCAGCCGACCACGCCGCCAGTCAGCACGGAACCGAGGGTACTGACCGCATAAGCGGGGGCATCGGCAGCCCGAATGCAGCCGCCGGACCCTTGCATCACGAGCAACGCCCCGGTGAAGCCACGTTCGCGCAACTGTGTTTCCAGCGGGACAAGATAGTTGCGCAACACTGGCCCGACTTGCGTATTGATGATCGTAGTGGCACTGCGAGGGTATTCGCGAATTCGCGGGCTCACCTCGCACGACAAGGCAACATACAGGTGCGGTGCGAGTTCCAGAATGATTTCTCGTACGCGCTGCTCGTGAGCGGGATTGAGGAATGACCAAAGGAATGAAACTGCAATTGCCTCCACATTCATTTTCAGCAAGGCGTTGACTGCGTTGCGCACACCGTCTTCGTCCAGCGGGACAATTTCTGCGCCCTTGTAGTCGATGCGCTCATCGATTTCGAAGAGGCGATCTCGAGACACGAGCGGTTGGGGTTTGTTCGTTCGAGCCATGTGCTGGATCTCGTCTGGCCCCAGTCCTGCGTATCGACCTTCGAGATTCATGATCGAGATCGAATCGGCGTGACCACGCGTCGTCATGAATCCGACTTTTGCGACGTCGCCTGTAATGACCGCATTGATTGTCGATGTGGTGCCATGAACGATGTAGCGCGTTTGCGCGAGGAGGTCCGGGGTCGAAAGCCCAAGCTCCTGACCGAGTTCGTCGATAACCTTGAGGAAGCCTTGCGAAAAGTCGGGCGGGGTAGATGGTGATTTTGCCGATGCGAGACGACCGTTTTCGTGGGCAGCGAAACCGTCAGTGAATGTTCCGCCAGTATCGATGCCAATCACATAGCTCATCCTTGTCTCCTTGACTTATTGGTCGGCCGCCCTTGGGATCGCGCACATTCCCGGTTGAGCGACGGGCGTAACGTATTGGATTGGCTGATCGGCCGGAGGCCGCAATCATGCCGTGCCAATGCTCACGAATCTAGGATGAGCCGATCGGCCCGGTCAATCTTGATTACGCAATCAAGATGGGACGCGCGATGATCCGATATGCGAAGACAAGCGAGACGCCAGTGAAACTTCCGGTGCCGCTCGTGCGGCGTGTGCATGTCGGCATGTCGACATGCACACGCCGCAGGTCGGGACGGGGGCGAGTTGCCTGAATGCCGGGCAGAATCCACCGCGGCGCGCCGCTGGGCAAGGCACCCTTGACCACGATGGAAAGATCGGGAATTTCCCTAGCCTGAGACCATGTGATCCTGCCTCCGTACGGATGAGCGACCGACCATTACTCGTTGATTGAATGATCAAGATTGATTGAAAAAATTTGCATCACTAAATTGGCTTCGAAAAATAACGAGTCGGAGACACAAGATGGTGAAGCGATTGGTGATGGGGGGAGCGTGGGCGCTTTGCGCAACATTCGTGTATGCACAGCAGAGCCAGACGGTATCCGGAAGTAGTGTGCTCCTTTACGGTTTGCTTGATGTGGGAGTCGGGTATGTCACCAATGAGGGAGGACATTCCGCGACGTTGATGGACAGCGGAATACTAGCTCCCAATCTCCTGGGTTTTCGAGGCACGGAGGACCTTGGCGGTGGAACGTCTGCGATATTCAGTATCGTCACCCAGTTCAATGTGGCCAACGGTGCAGTGTTGCCGAGTTCCGGAGCTATGTTCAATCGAGAGGCGTACGTGGGGTTGAAAGCTGACCATCTTGGTGCATTGACTTTCGGCAATCAGTTTGACTTCATGATGGAGGAACTGCTCCCGTACGATCCGTCGTTGTACTTGGGAGGGTTTTATAATTTTCGCCAAGGTCCATTCGCGGGTCTGGGAATTCCCGGAAACCCGACTGGATCGCTCGACTTCGATCGTCTGGCTGGTGCGACACGTGTACCGAACTCGGTCAAGTACAGATCACCCGAGGTCTTCGGACTGAAACTCGGTGCGATGTACGGGTTCAGTAACCAGCCGGGTGCACTTTCCGCAGGCGACACGACCAGCTTCAGTCTCGACTATGCAATCGGTCGATTTGGAGTGGGAGCGGCATATACGTACGTCAAGTATCCTCAACTTGGTAACGGGCACCACGGAATCCGCAATTTCGGATTCGGTGGGCGGTACGACGCAGGCCGGGTAAAAGGATTCCTGCTCTATACCAACACAAAAAATACCCTGTCCGGCGCGGAGATCAATGTCTATGTGACAGGCGCGACCTGGAGCATCGACGGGTTTTGGTCGCTCGGCGCGTCGTACGAATTCATGAAGGGAAACGAGGTAGTCGGTGATAACTGCGCCAGGCAGTTTGCGACGACGATAAGCTATGCCCTGTCCAAGCGGACGGCTCTTTCGCTTACGGCGCTGTATCAACACGCGAGCGGAAGCGAATCTCGGGCGAAGGCGTGGATTAACGCGCTTCAACCTTCATCCACGAGCAATCAGGCCTTAGTACGCGTCGGGATGACCACGCGCTTTTGACAAGCCGCGACAACAGCGGCACGGCATGCGCCGGTGCTCAGGAGGCGATCGTGTGCTTCCGTCAAATGCATGATCATTTTGTTATGTGTCAGTGGGATATTTGCATTGGAAGTCTGTGATGAAGGATCTTACGATTCATCGACGTACCCAGGCGGGGCGCAAGCAGGGGCGTCTTGCCAGCGCAGGCATCTATGTCACTTGGGGCGACGATATGTCTATCGAGCCGTTCGTTGAATCTGTCGGAGATTGGGGGAGACCGTCCGGTTCCAAGCTGGACGGACCAGAAGCCGCAGTGTGCACGAGGAGGCGTCAGCCCATCCAGGGGGATCATCGTGGCAATCAGGAATTCAAACTGATATGGATTGCACGTGAATAATGCTGGATCAACGTTGAGGCGGTAGCCGAAGCGGTTCCGGACCGATGGCGATGCGGGACGTGCGTCACGCCGCTGCGGAACGATGCGGCGGTCTCCACACCACCGAACGAAAGAGACTGCATGGAGGACGGTGTGAAATCCCTGGCGCTCGACAAGACATCAGGTCCGAACGTGACCGAGGAAAGGTTGAAAAACTGTGCAAAGCGGAACAGATGGATCGAGACAACGTTGGAACGCGTATCGGGCATGACGCGCGTCAATGCCAACTTTTGGCGGTAGGCGGGGCTTCGGTGACAGAGTCGGACAGCATGCCGGATTTCTTGCCGGCGCAGCGCGCAATCGAGTTGCTCGGTATTAAACCCCAGACCTTGTACGCCTATGTTGCACGCGGTTGGATACGCGCGATCGCCCAAAGCGGAACACACCAAAAGCTTTATTCACGTGTGGACGTGGAACGGGTGCGGTCCAGAAGCGTCGCTCGCTCCGGCCATGGCCCGGTGGCTGCCGGAGCGTTGCGTTGGGGAGAGCCCGTAATTTCAACCGCCATCACCGAAATTACTCCTGAGGGTCCACGCTATCGCTCGAGATTGGCCACCGATCTGATTCGCCTTGGCAGTACGTATGAGACGGTGGCCGATCTGCTCTGGACCGGCGTCTGGAGCGGGCGAAAAGCGGGCTGGGAGGTCCAGGCACCGTCCAAGATTTTCTATGACATCGCCAGCGATACGATATCGCGCTTGCCCGCCATGCGGTTCCGGGAGTTGCTTGCGACGCTGGTGCAGTTGCTCTCCGTCGTATGCGACGGGGATTGTCGAGTGTATGGCGCCGATGTGGTTTCGGACGCCAGGCAAATGATCTGTGTGCTTGCCGGTGCGTTTGCCTTCCTGAGCAACGAATCCTTGATCGTGCCGCGGCCGGGTGAGTCGGTTGCCCGGGTGCTGACTCGAGCCCTGCACCTGGGCAGGCAATACGAAAGCTTGCTCGACGCAATCATGATCCTATGCGCCGACCATGAACTGTCGACCCCGACTTTCGTTGCTCGCGTGACCGCTTCGGCCGGCGCGAACTTGAGTACGTGCATTCAGGCCGGTATCGCAGCCTTCCAAGGGCCCTTAACCGGGGACGATCTCGATTGGGTTGGTGAGTTGCTTGATAGCGCGCCAAACAAAGCCATCTTGCTCGAGGGATTCGCACAGACGTACAAAAGAGGTCGGCAGGTTGCCGGGTTCAACCATCCGCTGTATCCCCTCGGCGATCCGCGCGCGCGCTTCCTCATTGAAACCATAACGCAGATGCCTGACGCAGCGCCTGAAGCCTTGGTACTCATCGAATTCATTGTTGAATGCGAGCGGCGCTGGCGGATGCGGCCAAGTCTGCCGGTAGCGCTCGTCGCCGCTCAACTGGCGTTCGGCATGCCGCCGCATACCGGTGGTGCCCTATTTCTGCTTGCGCGTATTGCCGGATACGTTGCGCACGTTCTGGAGCAGCGAGGCGAAGGCTTCTTGATGCGACCGCGGGCGAAATTTTCGCCATAGTTGTACGAGCCCCAAAGCGGGAAACGGAGGGGATCGCGGCGGTGTCTTGCACGCGGCGGAGGTGGGCTCGCCTGGACCGGGGTGCCGCCGCGAATCATCCAATGAATACCGATGGTGCGGGAAAACCCCGTACACCATCTGATTGACACAGAATATCCGTCGACATATTCTGAATTCAGAATTCAGTTTTCGATGAAAGAGCGGCTACAAGTCAGGGACGTTCCGCTTGATGTCCAGGAACGGGGGTGCTCCGTCGTGGCGGTAAAGGGCATCCGAGCGCGATCCGATGAATCACGGGAACTGGAACTTGCCGAGTGTTATGCGCGTATCAGGTGATGACCATGGGTACCGAGAAGATCGCTTTACGTTCGCTGGTCGATAAATGGCTTGCGCCGACACCGGCGAAGCCGATGCGGGTAGCCCGATTCGGGCGTACTGCGAACGGTGTGTTCTACGTATGCGTCGAGGTGCTGAGACAGTCGGGTCCTCTGACAATAGCCTTCTTCAACCATGAACACGGTGTCTGGCGAGTGTTCCCGCCTTCCACCAGTCGGCACCAGATGAGAGCGAGTGCAATCGCGCGCTAGCGTCGTCACGATGGCGGGCCGACGCAAGGTCGATCACGGATAGAAAATAAGGTATCCGAATTAATAGGGAGGATTTTCCAGATGTCGGTGCTGGGGTGCGAGGGGTATGAGTCGGTGGTCTCGATCAAGACAGTTGAATGCCTGTCGAAGCTGATTTCTTTTGATACTACAAGTCGTAACTCGAACATGGATTTGATCGAGTGGGCCGCCGCAGAGCTGGAGCGGCTCGGTGCGCGTCTCAGGTATGACTACAACGCCGGTCGGACAAAGGCGAACCTCTTTGCTACCTTTGGAGAGGGGGATGCCGGCGGGATTGTGCTGTCGGGACATACGGATGTCGTGCCCGTGGACGGCCAGCGCTGGCAAAGCGACCCTTT
Organism: Burkholderia sp. BCC1985; assembly: GCF_905339915.1. Lineage (NCBI taxonomy): Bacteria > Pseudomonadati > Pseudomonadota > Betaproteobacteria > Burkholderiales > Burkholderiaceae > Burkholderia > Burkholderia sp. BCC1985. The sequence continues at coordinate 94,674 of NZ_CAJPGY010000008.1, read as the reverse complement.
TATTGCCGATATTCGCGACGGGCGCGTGTATGGCCGGGGAGCGTCGGACATGAAAGGCTTCATTGCAGTCGTGCTGGCCAAGGCCGAGCTCCTCGCGGCAAGAAGCGTACGCAAGCCCATTCATATTGCGCTGACGTATGACGAGGAAGTCGGCTGTCTTGGCGTGCCAGGATTGATTGCTGAGCTTGATCGTGCAGGCATTCGTCCGGCCGGTTGTATTGTCGGGGAGCCGACCAGCATGCGCGTGATCGGTGCGCACAAGGCGGGACGGATTTACCGGTGCAAGGTGCGCGGCTGTGCGGCTCATTCTTCTCTCACGCCGAAAGCCGTCAACGCAATCGAGTACGCGTCAAAGCTGATTAGCCACATCCAGGATCTCGCCGAGCGCGAAGAAAGTCACGGAACGCGTGATGACGCATTTGACGTGCCGTTCTCGACGATCTCGACGAACAACATTGTGGGTGGCTCGGGCGACAACATTATTCCGGCCCATTGCGAGTTCGTGTTCGACTATCGATTGCTGCCCGGGCTTTCCCCGGATCCTTTCATTGAATCCGTGGAACGCTACGCAAATGAGGTGCTGCTGCCGAAGATGAGAAAGAAGTATGCCAATGCGGCGATCGATTTCGAATGCATTGGAAACATCCCTGCACTCGATGGCAAGGAAAGCGACGAAATCTACAAGATCGCAACGGAACTCGTCGGCCGCGATCGCGCCGAGAAGGTTGCATATGGTACTGAGGCTGCATATTTCCAGCAATACGGTGTGCCAAGCATTGTTTGCGGACCAGGCTCCATTGAGCAGGCACATAAGCCTGACGAATACGTCACTCTCGAGCAGCTCGGCGCATGCGAGCGATTCATTGAGCGTCTTGTTGAGCGGGTCAACGTCTAACTAAATATTGCAATACAACACATCCCACGTCTCGGAGTTTACGCCATGAAGGCTCTCAATGTGAGCAGTGCGCCACTGCTCGAGTCGGTTCAGGAAGATAGGCTGTTGAGGAAGGTTAGCAAACGTCTTTTGCCTCTGCTTTTCGTGAGCTACATCATCGCTTATATCGATCGGGTCAACCTCGGATTCGCGAAGCTGCAGATGCTGGATGATCTGCATTTCAGCGCGGCGGTGTACGGGTTAGGGTCTGGCATCTTCTTCATTGGATTCATTCTGTTCGAGGTGCCGAGCAATCTTATTTTTTATCGAGTGGGTGCCAGATTCTGGATCTCGAGAATCATGATTACCTGGGGGGCAATCTCGATCGCGACATTGTTCGTTAAGACTCCTGAGATGTTCTATGTCAGCAGATTTTTGCTCGGTGCAGCCGAGGCCGGTTTCACGCCGGGGGTGATCTATTACCTGACGCAATGGTATCCGCAGCGGCGCTTGGGGCGCGTGATTTCAACGCTGATTGCAGCTACCGCCGTTGGCGGGATCCTGGTCGGACCATTGTCCGGCTGGATGATGGGGGCGTTTGAAAATGTCGGGTCGCTGCGGAACTGGCAATGGCTGTTCCTGTTGCAAGGTGCTCCGGCGATTGTGATCGGCTTCATGGTTTGGTTCTTCCTCGATAACTCGCCCAAAGAGGCTGCATGGCTCAACGATGCCGAACGTGCGCAGTTGCGGGCGATCGTTGATGCGGACCGTGCGCCGGAACATCAGCGTGCACGAATTTCGGACGCGTTACGTGAGTCTCGAGTCTGGTTACTCGGACTGGTGCTTATTGCAGCCAATCTCGGTGCTTATTCCGTCGTGTTTTGGACGCCAACGATCGTCAAGGCGGCCGGCTTTCATCAATACGGTTCGATCGGTTTGATCTCGGCCATTCCATACGCCACGGCGGCGGCAGGCATGCTGCTGCTCGGGCAAAGCTCCGATTTCTTCCGCGAACGGAGATGGCACATCGCCGGAGCATGCATGACTGGAGCCTTGGGGCTGCTGATCAGCATCTTGTTTCATTCATCGCCATGGCTTTCTATCGCCGGCATTTCGATCGCGACAGGTGCTTTTGTCGGATCGACTCCGATTATTTGGGCGTTCGCGTCGAACTTCTTTACTGATCGTGCCGCGGCTACCTGTCTGGCATTGATGAACGCACTCGGTGCACTGGGCGGGTTCTTCGGTCCTTACGCAATGGGGCTGGCGCAGAACCTGACGGGCAGTACCGTCGTATCGATGCTTGCCATCGCAGGCTGGGCAGTCGCGGGCGGCTTCCTGATCCTCGCGCTTCCGTCGCCACGGAGGCTTAGTCGAGGGTAACTGAACGACGACGGGAGTGCGTGCATAACAAAGAGAGGGCCTCACTACAACCTCACATAGACGGGAAGTTTGGAGATGAACACGATCGGAAAGTACCAGAGCGGCCGCGATACGAAGCGTGGGTATCGGGCGATTGGAATGGCACTGGCAGCATGTGCGTTCGCCGGAGCATCCAATGCTGCTTTCGCGCAAAGCAGCGTCACGTTGTATGGGATTGTCGACGCGGGCATTACATGGGTTAGCAATGCAGGCGGCAAGACCGCGACGCTGATGGATACCGGCATCATGCAGGCAAACCGTCTGGGCTTCCGGGGCGTTGAGGACCTGGGTGGCGGATTGAAAGCCATCTTCACACTCGAAACGGGTTACAACCTCGGGACCGGCGCCCTTGGCCAGGGCGGGTTGGGCTTCGGACGCCAGAGCTGGGTTGGGCTGACCCATGAGCGTTACGGTACCGTGAAGCTTGGGCGTCAGCTCGACTTCATGTACGACCCGCTCGGGACGTACAACACGCCAACGTTGTCGGCAGGCGGCTACGGTAATAACCCGCTGGACAATGATCGAATGGGCGGTCAGCGGGTAAACAATGCGGTCAAGTACCTGAGCCCGAGCTTCGGCGGACTCACGCTGGGCGCGATGTACGGCTTCTCGAATCTGCCGGGGCAGATCAATGGTAACGGGCGGACGTACAGCTTCAGCGCGAATTACACGAATGGGCCATTGAGCGTTGCGACCGCATACGCGGATATCAGCGGCCAAACGATCGATATTTCACCGATTGTCGGGTCGTCGAAACCTGTGTTGCTGGGCGGAGATTTCGCCAGAACGTGGGGCGCTGGCGGCACGTATCAGGTCGTTCCGAACGTCACCCTGTATGCGCTTTATACCCAGGCGATTTATCGGGGTGCATCGGCTGCGGCGAACGGTACGTTCCACAACTATGAGGGCGGGGTTTCCTGGCTGTTCCGGTCGTTTTGGAATTTCGGCTTCGGCTATACGCTCACGACGCTGAACGGGAACAAGTACCACCAGGGAAACCTGACCGCGGATTACTTCTTGTCCAAGCGCACCGACGTATATGTTCAATCCATCTTCCAGCATGCCACGGGCGACACGGCGCATGCGGACGTCATCAGCATGCCGGGCTCATCCGGGCGCAATCAGCTATTGCTGCGGGTTGGCATGCGTCACAAGTTCTGAATCTACGGTTTCTTTTGGAGGTTTCGAGTTATGTACGAGTGGAAAGGCAAACATGATGGGTGGCTGATGTACCACTCGGTCGGGATGTTCCCCGGTCAGCGCGAGGCGGTACAAGCGGCGCTCGATTCGTTTACGGCGGTGTGGTATCGATCCGATCACGCGCGTTGGGACTACGGCTTGCAAGCCAAGCAGGAAGTGCTTGACGATTGGGCGACACTTATCGGCGCCCGGTCCGATGCAGTGTTCGCGGCGGAGAACGTGACGGAGGCATTCGCGAAATTTGTCGATGCGCTGGGGCGGCAGCGTCTTGCCGGACGACGCGTGCTCATCGCCGCCGACTGTTTCCCGAGTCTGCACTTCTTCTTGACAGGTCTTGCGCCGTCGCTTGGCTTCACGCTCGAAACCGTGCCGCTGTCGGACAACAAATCCTATGTGACCGATGATGACTTCATCGAGCGGTGGGACGACAGCGTTGCACTGGCCGTCATTAACTGGGTGACATCGACGGCATCGAAGCGAGCCGATCTGAAACGACTCATCGCACACGGGCGTCAGCAAGGCAGCTTGCTCGCTGCTGATCTGACGCAAGGAGCCGGCCTGCTTCCGTTCAACCTCGCCGAAACGCCGCTGGACTTCGTTGTAACGACAACGCTCAAATGGCTGTGCGGGACAACGGGTGCTGGTCTTGCTTACATCAATCCGGCGATGATCGAAGAGGGGCTTGTGCCGCTCAAACGGGGCTGGTGGAGTCAGTCGGATCCTTTCAACTGGGACCTGGACCGATTCACGTTTGCGCCGGATGCGCGGCGATTCAACGTTGCGACGCCGTCGCTGCTTCCGTACGTCGCATCCGGGCCGGGTTTGCAGTGGCACCTTGGTGGCGGGTCGCACGATCTCCGAGCCTGCAATTTGCGATTGAGTCATGAAATTATCGACGTGCTCGATCGCAAAGGTTATGAACTGGCTTCTCCCCGTCGTGACGAGGAGCGAGGTGGCAGCGTGATGGCCAGATTGCCTGACCACATCGACCCGCAGGCGCTGGAAGCACATCTGTACGATACCGCGGGTGTGAGTGTTGACACGCGCGGGCGCGTCATGCGCTTTTCGGCCGGTGTCGTGACCAACACGTCGGTAGCGGCAGCCCTTGCAACGCTTCTGCCGGAGTAAGGGTGATGGCGGGCGGATGTTCCGCTGCGAATCCAGGTGGCCTTGACGCGCGTCGGGCCCAGCCGTATTCTGAATGATGAATTCGGAATTCTGAGGGGACGACGTGCCGGGTGCACAAACGAAGGAAACGAAGCTTCCGCGACGCACTGCGCTCAAGCAGACAACGCTGGCCGAGACGATTTATCTGGAACTGCTTGGGCGCCTTCAGCGTGGCGAGATAGGTGCGGACGATCGCCTGCTGGACTACGAGATCGCCGGCGAATTCGACTGTACGCGGATGCCTGCCCGTCAGGCGCTGATGAGGCTAGTGAACGAAGGGTACTTGATGGGGACGACGCGCGGTTTCGTCGTTCCGATCATTACGACGCGAGATATCCGCGAGATCTTCGAGGTGCGTCGGTTGCTGGAGCCTGCTGCCGCGGCATCGGTTGCGAAAACGCTGGCTGACGAACAGTTGGACGCACTCAGGCGGGCGTACGAGAAGATCTGCACGGCATACGAACGCAACGATGTCGAACTCATGATTGCGGCCAATACCGAATTTCGCGATACATGGCTTGCCGGAGTGGAAAATACTCGCCTTGTCTCTGCGATCCAGCGCTTTGCAGATCATGTGCAACATGTGAGGGTAAAAACGCTGAAGCGGCCCGAAACACAGAAAGTCGTTGTAGAGTCCGTCGGCGCGATGCTTGATGCGTTCATGCTGCGCGATCCGGCGCGAATCGAAAGCGCATTGAAGAACGGCATGAAAGCGGCGGAGCACGAGTACTTCGAATCGTGGAGCCGCGTCGAGTGATTTTCCCGCGCATCGCAACCGTGTCGTCTCTGGCGTTCCCGTCGTAGCGGCTCGACTGCGTCCCCTATGATTGCGGGGAGGTTGCCTTTCCGAGTGTCATTGCTATCGGAGTTCGCGTTCACGAACTCGTCAGCATGGTTCGTGCTCGGGGGATCATGCTCACGTGCCTCCCGTTGGGTACGGGAGGCGGCCGTGATGAAAACGCTTTGCTATCGGGCGTCGGTGTCCGCGTAGTCGAGGGCTGCGCGTATGTCGGCGACGAAGCGCGTGAGCGTCCCGACGGCATCTCGCGGGGGCGTCTCGTGAAGTAGCTGCACGAGGCGGCTGCCGATGACGACCGCATCGGCAGTCTCCGATACGGCGCGCGCAGTGCGCGCATCTCGAATGCCGAAACCAACGCCAACAGGCAAAGGTACGTGCGACTTGATCGCCGGGATCTTGCTTGCAATGCTTGAGAGATCCAGATTGGCCGCCCCGGTTACGCCTGTCAGTGAAACGTAGTAGACATAGCCGCGTCCGACCTTCGCGACCGCAGCGAAGCGCTCTTCAGACGACGTAGGCGCCAGAAGGAAGATGGGATCGATGTCGGCGTGCTGCAACTTAGCTGCAAAATAAGCCGATTCTTCCGGTAAATAGTCGATCGTGAGAACCCCGTCGACCCCTGCATCGCGTGCGGCCGCCACGAATGCATCGACACCCATCCGTTCGATGGGATTTGCATAACCCATCAGTACGACCGGCGTGTGCGTGTTCGTGTCGCGAAAGTGTTTGACGTCCGCCAGCACGTGCCGCAAGGAGACGCCGTTGGCGAGTGCGCGTTCGCTCGCCCGCTGGATGACGGGGCCGTCGGCCATCGGATCGGAGAACGGCACACCGAGCTCGATGACATCGGCGCCGCCCGCGACGAGCGCGTGCATAAATTCGACGGTGCGGGCAGGGTCGGGATCACCCGCGGTGATGAAGGGAATCAGCGCTTTCTTGCCCTGCGCGGCGAGCGTCGAAAACGTATTGTGAATGCGTGACATAGAAATATCCTGGGTTCTGAATTCGTGTCTTTCGCGGCAATTCGTGCTGCTCGCGCGCGGCCGGCATGTGGGCGCTGGCAACCGGACCGATCGCATGCATTCAGTCCGTGCGATCGGTCGGTCTGTCCAGTGTGCGTTGCAAGCAACTGAGCCTGGGGCGCGTGCGAAGTGCGCTTGCGGCGCGAGCGAAAAGCAACCCTGGCCGATTTAGCGACAGCGTGCGCGGGTAGTGCGGGATTGCAGTGTCATATGGGATGACGGGGTCTATCGCTAGACGGTCGATCAGGTCGAGAGGACACGTCCGGGTTCGAGTCGTCCCCGTCAAACATGACGCGCTTACAGACTGATGCCCGAATGCTCGGCAACCGTATGCATGTCCTTGTCGCCGCGCCCCGACAGGTTCACCAGCAACAGCTTGTCCTTGTCTAGCGTAGCAGCAAGCTTCGCGGCGTAAGCGAGTGCATGGCTCGACTCGAGTGCCGGTATGATGCCTTCGATCCGGCAGCAGTCGTGGAACGCCTTCAATGCCTCGGCGTCCGTGATCGAGACATATTCGGCACGACCGCTATCCTTCAGCCATGCATGCTCGGGGCCGACGCCGGGATAGTCGAGGCCGGCAGAAATCGAGTGCGCTTCGATGATCTGGCCGTTTTCGTCCTGGAGCAGATATGTCCGGTTGCCGTGCAACACGCCCGGACTGCCACCCGTGAGTGCGGCCGCGTGGCGGCCGGTTTCGAGGCCATCGCCAGCTGCTTCAACGCCGATCAGGCGCACGGCGGCATCATCGATATACGGGTAAAAAATTCCCATCGCGTTGGATCCGCCGCCGATGCACGCAATGACCGCGTCCGGTTGTCGGCCCGTCAGTTCGGGCATCTGTGAGCGGCACTCGTCTCCAATGACGCGTTGAAAATCGCGAGCGATCATTGGATAGGGATGGGGGCCGGCCACGGAACCAATGATGTAGAAGGTGGTTTCGACGTTGGTTACCCAGTCCCGCATCGCCTCATTGAGCGCGTCCTTGAGCGTACGCGAACCGGATTCGACCGGCACGACAGTCGCACCCAGCAGTTTCATCCGGTATACGTTCGCCGCTTGCCGTCGGACGTCTTCCGATCCCATGTACACGACGCATTCCATGCCGAAGCGTGCCGCAATGGTCGCAGTCGCGACACCGTGTTGACCCGCACCGGTTTCGGCGATCACACGCTTCTTGCCCATGCGTCGAGCAAGCAACGCCTGGCCGATCACGTTGTTGATCTTGTGTGCGCCGGTATGGTTAAGGTCTTCTCGCTTGAGGAAGAGTTGCGCACCGCCCAGCAGTTCACTCCAGCGGCGGGCGTGGTAGACGGGTGACGGGCGTCCAACGAAGTATTTCAGTTCGCGCTGATATTCCGCGATGAATTCGGCATCGTGCTTGAGTGTTTCATAAGCGTCGCGCAGTTCATTGAGGGCGTGGACAAGCGTTTCTGCGACGAATACGCCACCGTATGGGCCGAAATGGCCACGATTGTCAGGCAAATTGTACATTGCATCACTCTCCAGAGCGTGCTGCGCAACTGCAGAACCAGTGCGCGGCACTGCCAAGCGTCATTCGGCTTTCGCCTGCGCATTGCGCGCGGCGCAAACCGATCGTTGGGCTGATTCTTCAGCCTTTCGCGGCCGTCGGAGCGGCGCCAATAGGGGGCGTCCGCTGCGAACGGGCGGGTACACGCCACGTCATTGACGTTTCGCGAGTTCAACCCACCATTCGAAACGGCCCGATGCGCGGGCTCTGCTGGAAAAAGTGACCAAAGGAGTACCTTTGTACTGCGGTGGCGGCACTCGATGTTCGTGTCGAACAACAGCGAACCGCCACGCCGAACTGCAATTTCAATAAACCGGTGGCCCCAGTATCGGGCGAGGCAGTGGGGATGTGCAACCGATGGAAACCCGCAGCGTCCGAGCTTTACCGGCTCAACGCAATTCGAGATCCTCGTGCGCGAGATGCTCCGTGGGTAGGCAGCGTTGACTCAGTGCGACTTGGGCCGCTTGGCCATAAAGGCTCGCAAACAAGTCCATCTGGACGCTCATCTTCTCGAGGTCGCGGACGCCTTCCTCGAGTGCGTCGAACAATGGTGGCAAAGTGGCGCCGCGCAATGTCGCATAAGCGTCGGTGATTTCGCGACCCGCATCGGTCGTCCGGTAACGCGTCTCCTTACGTGACGGCTTGCCTTCGGTCTCGATCAGTCCCGCCTTTACGAGTTTTCGCGTGGCGTACTGAAGATTGGGGACATCTACACGGTTCAACAACTGGCCGATCTCGGAGAGTCGCTTGGGTTCATCGCCCATGCGCACGACATTGAGCACCGCAACGTCGTCACCGCTCAGCGCGACGCTGCAGACTGCGGAGAAGCAAGCTGCCTTCCACCGGTAATAGGCCTGTGCCAGCCGCTCCATCCTGAACTCGAAATCCGACAACCGCCGCATGGCCGCGGTGCGGTCAAGGTGTGACGAAGCCGGCCGCTCGGCGACGCGTGGCCGCTGCACAGGCTCGGTGTGGGCGTCACTACGTTTCGGGACTGTCTTCCGGCTCTCTTTCATGGCGATCTCGCGGATGGCACGTGCTCGGGGCGGGAAATTACTCCCGTGCGCTGGATTGACATCATAAAAAAGTTATATTAAAAATTCAACTAAGAATTTGTGATGAAAGGTGATGCAAGAACCTACGCCGCGGGGCTTGACGCGGAAGTGCAGGACTTTGAGGAGGAGGCAAGTATGGCAGGCCAGTGGGTTGAGGTCGCCGCCGCAGATGGCGGAGTGTTCAAGGGATATTTGTCCGTGCCGGCCGCCGGATCGGGGCCCGGGATACTGTTGCTTCACGAGATTTTCGGCGTCAATGAGTCGATGCGCAGGGTTGCCGACTACTATGCCGAGGAAGGGTATGTGGTTCTGGTGCCTGATCTGTTCTGGCGACTCGAGCAGGGAGTGGACCTCGGCTACAGCGATGCCGATTTCGCCAAGGCGATGGAATACAACCAGCGCTTCGACGCCGAAAGATCGATTGCGGACATCTCCCGTGCATTGGCGACGCTTCGCTCACGTGCCGAGTGCACTGGCAAGGTCGGGGCGCTCGGTTTTTGTCTCGGAGGCAAGCTGGCATTCCTGATGGCCGCGCGCACGGATATCGACTGCGCGGTCAGTTATTATGGGGTCGGTATCGAGGAGCACCTTGCCGAGGCGCCCCAAGTCAATTGCCCGATGGTCTTCCACTTCGCCGAACTGGATCGCTATGTGCCGCGAGAGGCGCGCGATCGGATCGGTGCTGCGTTTGCCCAGCGCCCGGACGTCGGCGTGTATTCATATCCGGACTGCGATCACGCTTTTTCCGCTCCAGACCGCGCGAGCTTCAACAAGCCGGCCAGCCTGATGGCGCATTCACGATCGATCGCGCTGTTCCGCAAGGTAATGGGCCCGCACTACGATCTGGATCGTTTGTGGCAGCGACATAGCGACCTCGAATTCGTTGAGCGTTCGGTCGACGCCACGATGGCCACGATGGTGCCCGAGCCTTACGTCAATCATATTCCGACGCTCACCGGCGGCGTCGGTTATCGCGATCTCTACCGCTTCTATCGGGATCACTTCATTCCCAAGAACCCGAAGGATGCCAAGCTCATCCCGATCTCGCGCACGATTGGTGCCGATCGCATCGTCGATGAAGTTCTGCTTTGTTTCACCCACGATATCGAGATCGACTGGATGCTGCCGGGTGTGCCTCCCACCGGCAAATATGTCGAGGTTCCGCTTGTGGCGATCGTTCGGTTCCGCGGTGACAAGCTTTACAACGAGCATATCTACTGGGACCAAGCTTCCGTGCTGGTGCAGATCGGTCTGCTCGAGCGTGGCAACCTGCCGGTAGTCGGCGCGGAAACCGCGAAGAAGCTGGTTGACGAGACGTTGCCGTCGAATGTCCTGATGGCAAAGTGGCAGGTCGGGGAGCCTTCTGCGGCCGTGTGATCGATCACCTGCTCGAATCTACCGTGTCATGTGACAGCGGACTTCGGGCGCCGGGCACGATATCGCCAAGAGGTATCGTGCGCCGGCTTGGCGAAAATGTAGTCGCAACATGGGCGATCACGGCAACGAGCCCCGTTTCAATCCTGGATGGCAAGTCGTTCAACGCGGATGACTGAAGGTGGAGGCGGAGAGGAAGCGCGTCCATCGCGGAGGCTCCGATGAATGTCAGAGCTGGATTGGGCGTGGATGGGCTCATTCGCCGTCGTCCGTTCAAGCCGACCGTTCGTGAACTCGCGGAAAGGGGTTCGCATGGCGACGGTTACGCCGCATCATGTAAGGGTTTGCTCGTTGCGAAACACATTGCTGCAGGTCGCATAAAAATACAAATATGTAGTTATCCAGAATAGTGTAAAGATGCCCGACGAGCGGTGAGTATCGATGGCGAACTGCTTGCTCGCGCGCTAGCGATACTGGCCATCCCTTGTGCGGAACCCTCTCAATCGCAAGGCGGCCTGCAAGAGCTGGGCTCGGCGCCCATGGCTCCGAGGTCGCGCGATTGGTTGCGCGCCGTACGGTGTCTTGCTCCGTTGCACGCCGTTTTAATGCGCGACGACCCCGCACCGGACCTGTCGGGCACGGTGATTGTCCATTCTTCTTTCTGGCAAAAACAGTTCATCCATTGCAGGCCGCATGGCGGATAGCGCGTGCATGGCTTGGGCGCGTCACGCGTTCGGCCGCATCCGTGGACTGGCTCGATACTTCGGCGTCGTGCCCACTGTTCCGGCCAGGAACTGGCAGCGGGTGACGGGTTCGGGGGCATGACAGTTGCCGATGCCGCTGCTTCACGAGCCGTTTTGAAGGCCGATCGGGCGCTGCACGCATTTGATCCGGGCGCCGATGTGGCACTCGACGTGGATTTGTCATCGCGAGCGACCGCGCTCGCTCGACTCATACCGAATGCGTTATCGATTTGCTCAAACAAATCATTTGATCAGTGTCGATCGACATTCCGATAATGACTATTCATACCCTGCAGTTTGGTTACGCAGCGTTGTTCGAGGAGCGGATACAAGATGGCGCACAGTTTGGGATTTATCGCGAAGCACAACCTGTGGTCGGACGATCAGAGGCGACTGGCCGATGAAATCAAAGTTCGAGTCACGAAGGAAAACATTGAGCTGTTCAGAATCGTATGGGCGGATCCCCATGGTGCGTCACGCGCGAAGACAGTGACGCTTCCCGCATTCCTGTCGGCACTCGAAGATGGCTACAACATCAATGTCGCAACGGCGACGCTGGACGCATCCGGGGCGCGTGTCTTCTCGTCGTTCACTCGAGGTGGCGGAATGGGATTGGAGGAGATGACCGGCTCGCCCAACCTGATCGTCGTGCCCGATCCCGCAACGTTTCGTATCTTGCCGTGGGAGCCGAATGTCGCGTGGATTCTTGGCGACGAATATTTCACCTCGGGCAAGGGTTTTCACTTCTCCCCGCGGCGCTTGCTGCGTGACCAGCTCGACAAGCTCGCTGCGCGCGGCAAGCGTTGCGTGATCGGACTCGAAGTCGAGTGGTACCTGCTGCGCCTGGCCGAGGATCACCTTTCCCACGAGGATATCGGTGCACCCGGCCTCAAGGCACGGGCACCGCGTACGTTCCCCGTCGAACCCGGATATTCGTTCCATTCCGAGAGCAACATGGACACCATCCATGTGCCTGTTGCTGCGCTCAGTAAAGCAATGCAGGGGCTTGGCCTGCCGCTGCGTTCGATCGAAAAGGAGTGGGGACCCGGCCAACTGGAGTGCACGTTTGCGCCGCGTGATGCGCTGGAGGCGGCCGACAATCTGGTGCTGTTCAGGAGTGCCACGCGCCAGGTTTGCCGACGTCTGGGTTACCTTGCGACCTTCATGGCCCGCCCGGGGCTGAAGGGATATTACTCGAGCGGCTGGCACTTGCATCAGTCCATCGTGGACGCACAATCGCGTCGAAATCTCTTTATGCCTGATAACGCCGGCGACGTGCTCTCGCCGCTGGGCATGAATTATCTGGCGGGACTGCTCCGTCACGCACCCGCCGCGGCGCTCCTGTCGAATCCGACGATCAATGCTTATCGGCGCTTCAGGGCCAATTCGCTCGCGCCGGACCGGGTTGCCTGGGGCACTGATCATCGGGGCGTGATGCTTCGGGTGCTGGGGGGAGTCGATGATCCCGCGAGCCGCATCGAAAACCGTGTTGGTGAGCCCTCGGCCAATCCGTACTTGTACATCGCGTCGCAGCTGATTGCCGGGTTCGACGGTGTTGAAAACGAGTTCAACCCGGGGCCGCCCGATACCGACCCTTACAACACGCAGCACACGATGTTGCCGCATTCGCTATCCGAGGCACTGGAGCTGTTCGAGCGCGAGCCACTCTTTGGTGACCAGCTCGGGAAGGTGTTCGTCGACTACTACGGGCAACTTAAGCGCACCGAACTCAAGCGCTTTGAAGCATTTGTCCGCGAACACAACATCGATCCCGACAGTGAGGAGACCACTGAATGGGAGCAGAACGAATATTTCGACTTCTTCTGATGAAGAGTCAACCAATCTGAGGATCCATTTCCATGTCCACGCTTCAGCGCATATCGTTTCCCACGCAGGCGAGCAGCGATGCCCGGTTCGACTGGGACAATCTGGTTCAGGAGCAACGCGTTCACCGCACCATCTACACCGACCCGGCGATTTTCGATGCGGAGATGACCCACATCTTCGGTGGAACGTGGGTCTATCTGGCACACGAAAGCCAGATTCCGAACGTCAACGATTACGTGACCGGCAAGCTTGGGCTGCGGCCCATCATCGTTACGCGTAGCAGCGACGGGACGATTCGGGCGCTCTACAATCGGTGCTCCCACCGCGGCACGACACTCTGTCGCTGGGAGAAGGGCAACGCCCGCTCGTTCCAATGCCCGTATCACGGCTGGAACTTTGCCAATACCGGCAAGCTTCGTGGTGTGCCCTGGGCGGACGGTTATGCCGAGCGTCTGGTCAAGAATCCGGACTTCAACCTGGCGCAGGTCCCGCGTGTCGAGTCCTATCGCGGGTTCATCTTCGGTACCTTGAATGTCGATGCACCCTCGATCGAGGAACATCTGGGCCCCATTCGCAAGCCTATAGACGAATGGATCGACCGGAATCCCGGCGGCAAGGTGGTCGTATGCGAGGCGAATCGGTTCAAGTACAAGGGCAACTGGAAGCTGGCCTACGATAACTCTGGTGATGGCTATCACGTCATCTACTCGCATCAGTCTCTGATCGAAACCGAAAATCGTTTCAAGGACGAAGATGCAGAGAAGGGAATGTCGTACTACAAGCACGAGCCCGACAAACTGCCCATGTATATCCAATACATGGGTAACGGGCATCACTTCAAGGACAAGCGACCGGCGCTCGAGAAACGCCCCGGCGGACTCTGGGCTATCGAGTCATTGCATCCGGGTATGGAGCATGTTGCGGAGAAGCTGCGAAACCGCTTCGGCGCGGACGCAGAGCCGATTCTCGATCTGGCCGGATCGGAGCCGGTGAACATCAACGTCTTTCCGAACCTGTCATTGCTCGGCAATCACATCCAGGTGTTCCAGCCGGTGAGCGTCGGTGAAACCGATTCGGTCTGGTACGGAACGAAGATCGAAGACGTGGACGGCATGCTCGGGGAAGACGTATTGAACGACATCAATACGCTTCGCATGAGAACGCAGGAAGGTTTTCCAAACTTCGGCGAAATCGACGATCTGACGAACTTCGAGCAGATTCAGCGTGGGCTGGAGTGTATCGAAGACGAATGGATCTACATGAACCGGGGGCTTGGCATTCCGGACCGATTCGAAACATTGCCCGACGGCACAATCAAAGGGCCATCGACGGATGAGCTTTTCATGCGCGAGTACATCCGTGAGTGGAAGCGACTGATGGCATCTACTCCGAACAACAGCGTCCAGCGAGAAGTTTAATCATGAATGTTCAGGCAAGCCGCGATCCGTCCCGCTTCTCCTATTACATGACGGACGAGTTCTATCAAAAACTGGTCGCCGATTTCTCGGAATGGCAACAGGACGATCGTATCGTTCCCGAGGCCTCGGAGCGCGACGCATTCCGATCAATCATCGAAAGGGAGGCGCGGCTTCTCGATCAGCAGCTTTTCGAAGACTGGCTGAATATGTTTGTGCGCGAATGCGTCTACTGGGCTCCGTCGACGAGGAATCAGGGCGACCCTCGATCGGAGATTGCCGTGATGTTCGATGATCGGCGACGCCTGGAGGATCGGGTCTACCGTTTGCGTACCGGCCATGCGTGGTCGCAGGCACCCGCGTCCCGGACTGCCAGGTTGATTACGAACGTCGAAGTGTTCGAAGGTGGTAGTGCCGACGTGCGAATGGTCCGCGCCAATTTCCTGATCAGCGAGTTCTGGGACAACGAAACCAGAATCTTGACGGGCTGGGCGGGATATCGAATGCAACGCGACGAGGGGGGATGGAAGATCTCCGCCAAACAGATCAATTTGATCAACTGCGATCAGTGCATTCGCAACCCGAGCATCATTTTGTGAGCATATCGTCATGCGCCGTAGGCTACTTATCGTTGGCGGTTCATATGCCGCATGCGAACTCGCGTCGTCTGCCCGGGAAAACGGCTACGGCGAGCAAATTGTAATCGTCAGCGACGAGAGCGAGCTTCCGTATCATCGGCCGCCTCTGTCGAAAGCCTTTCTCAAGGGGGAGGTCGAGAACCCATTGGCTATCAAGGCCGAGGCGTTCTACACCTCCAATCATATCGACGTCGAACTTGGAGTTCGGGTGGTCGGGATCGAGCGCGAGGGTAAGCAGGCGGTACTATCCAACGGCGCTCGCGTGCTGTTCGATACGCTGGCGCTTGCAGTGGGGGCTCGCGCACGTTCGCTGCCGCTCGCGGGTGCCGACTTGGGCAATGTCCACTACCTACGATCGGCAAGCGACGCACGAACGCTCAGAGCAGCGGCGGCGAGCGCGGTCAACATCGTCATCATCGGGGCCGGCTTTATCGGTCTCGAGGTGGCATCGGCGCTTGCCGCTCCCGAGCGGCGGATCACCGTCGTCGAGGCGGCGGATCGAATTCTTGCGAGAGCCGTTGCGCCGGAAATTTCGGGATTTCTTGCCGCCGCACATGCTCGGCACGGGGTAACGCTTTCGGTTGCCGGCGAGATCGAATCGCTCGTTGGCGAAAAGGGTGTGGTTCAGCGGGTCGTACTCAAGGACGGGCGTGTCATCGATGCTGACATTGTCATCGTCGGCATCGGCTCTATTCCGAATACGGAGTTGGCCGAGCAAATCGGCCTACGCTGCAGAAACGGGATTGCAGTCGATTCGCAGTCGAGAACCGGTGTCGCCGATGTATTCGCCATGGGCGATTGTGCGGTGTTTGGCGGCGTCTTCAATACGAATGGAGCGCGACTCGAGTCCGTTCAAAACGCAATCGATCAATCCCGTGTGGCCGGTTCGACCATTGCCGGTGTTGACAAGCATTATGAGTCGCTCCCGTGGTTTTGGTCGGATCAGTATGACTTGAAACTTCAGATGGCAGGTCTTGCCTCTGGTGCAACGGATCGTGTGGTGCGTCACGGTTCTGACTCGGAGTTTTCGGTGTTCCATTTCCGCGATGACGTCTGCATCAGTGTGGAGAGCGTGAACCGGCCTCGCGAACATATGTCGGCACGTCGTCTGTTGCCGGCTGGGGTGACGCGGGCGCGTTTACAAGAAGTGGATTTCGATATTGCTGCGCTGATGAAGCGGTGAAGCGGTCGGATTTTGTGCAATTTTCAAGCGAATAGTGTCAGATGACGAAGATCATATTCGAAGACCATGCTGGTCGACGTGTTGCTGTTGACGCGAGGTTGGGCTCGACGGTCATGGAGGCGGCGATCTCAAACAATGTATCCGGCATCGACGCCGAATGCGGCGGCGCATGCGCGTGCGCGACCTGCCACGTCTATATCGATCCGGAGTGGTTGGCGGTGGTTGGCGCGCCTGGTGATACAGAGCGCGACATGCTCGAATTTGCCAATGAGGTCAGGGAAAATTCGCGCCTCTCGTGCCAAATCAAAATCCAGGCCCAACTCGATGGGCTGATCGTGCGAACGCCGGAAACTCAGGGATGAGTACGGGGCCGTATGCCGCGTTTCTGGTGCAGTGACGTTGCGGTTGGCTGACGGGGCGACGCAGGTCGATCTCTGACCGATGTGCGCATCGCGCATACGGAGTCGAGGACAATGGCACGGGCCATGAGCCGTACTCGAACTTGCATCTGGATATGCGCCGAGATGGCGATTTAGGACATAACGATGTGCGATTCTCGCGAGACTAATAGCAAGGAAAGGTTGCATGACAACGCCCATTAAAGGATCGGTCGTCTTCGTAACAGGTGCGACCGGCGGGATCGGCCAGTCGCTTATCGAGACCCTGAAGGCGCGGGGCGCCGCAAGGATCTACGCCGCCGCACGCAACGTGTCGGCAGTACCTGCGTCCGAGAACGTCGTGCCGATCACGCTCGACGTCACCAGTGACGAGGACGTCACGCAGGCCGCAGCCACGGCCAAGGACGTCACGCTGCTGATCAATAACGCTGGCGTCAATCACAACACCTCATTTCTGCGCGCACCCGACCTGCAACTCGCCCGCGAGGAAATCGATGTCAATTATCTGGCGTTGCTGCGCGTCACGCGCGCGTTCGCACCGGCGCTGATCGCTCACCATGGTGCCGTGCTCAATGTGCTGGCGCTGCTAGCGCGGGTCAATCTGCCATCGATGGGCTCGTATTGCGCGTCGAAGGCCGCGGCGCTGAGCTTGACGCAGGGTCTGCGCGGTGAGCTCGCTCCGATGGGCGTGCGGGTGGCTGCAGTGTTACCCGGTGCTATCGACACGCGTATGACGGCCGGCCTGACGCTTCGCAAGATGGGAGCGTTGGCGGCGGCGGAGGAAGCCCTGGATGGCTTCGAGGCCGGCGCCGAGGACATCTATGTGGGGGACATGGCGCGTGAGCTGGCTGCCGAACTCGCGAACGACGCGAAAGCGGTTGAGCGCCGACTGGCATCCGGCACGCTATAGACCGGCAGGGTGGGCGGCTGATGGAGGTGGGTTTTGAGTGTGAGTATCGCGGAGCGAAGGGAGCGTATTTGATTCGTCGATGTTGACGGGGTACCGCCGAATAGGGATGGCAGAGGCGTCCGGTCTTGACGTCGCCTGCTCCAGGTCGCTTCGCTTTTTTGAGTGCATAACGAAAAAGGAGACGAATGTGAATGCCGATGGACAGATGGAGGATCATGCACTGGAACCTGTGCCGCTTCACCTGCGACACGGATGGTTGAAGCTGTCGTGGAGCACCGCTGGTATCGCAACCACGCTCGTGGTGTTGTTCCTGGGAGCACTCACGACTTTCGCTGCGGGCATCAAGATCGCACTGGCCGCCGGTGGCTTCGTCGCCGTGGTCGGCTCGCTTCTCGGCTGGGCGTGCGGTCACATTGCGTTCAAAACGGGCCTTTCCAGTACGGTCATGGCGCGGCACTATGGCTTCGGTGCACGCGGCAGCCTGATAGGCTCGCTTATCTTTGGCTTCATGATCATCGGATTCCTTGCGCTGGAGAACGCGCTGCTGTACGCAGGGTTTCGTTTTGCGTTCGGCTTCCAGGATACGCTCGCTAACCAGATTCTCGTCTATGGACTCTTAAGTGTCCTCTGGATCTTCCTGACCGCATACGGCTTCGGCGCCGTTTCAAAGGTGTCTTCCTACACGTTGATTGCCTTTATCGCGTTGCTGCTATACATCACCTGGAAGGTCGTCACGATTCATGCCGACAATCACGCGTATGATTTTCCCGCACTGTTTCCGCCCGACGTGCTCGCTACTCTGGGGGCGTCCGATAGCCTGGGAAAATTCATCTTCTGCACGAATGTCCTGATCGGCTCGGCCGGTGCGTTGGCTCTCGTCGATGCGGACCTCGGCCGATTCGCGCGAAGTTCGTCGGACATCGGTGTGGCGGCCGCTGTGGGCAACGTCGCACTGGGGTTCGGCATGGTGTTTATCGGCGGCGTCTTCATGTACGCCGGCGTCGGCAAACTGGCTGAACATTATGCTGCTTCCCTGCATGTCGATCTGGCGACGGCGCGAAAGCTGGCGATGAGTCCCGACGGAGTAACTGCCGCTTTCCTGTTTTTTGGCGGCTGGGTCGGTGTCGCTCTCATGATACTTGCGCAAACCAAGGCCCAGGTCTTGAACACGTATAGCGGATCGCTTGCACTCTCCAATCTGTTTGACGCCATCGGGTTGCGTACAAGACGTATTGTCCTGGTCGTCGTCGCGAACTTGCTCGGTCTTCTTATGGTGGCGCTGGATATCCTGAACAGGGTACAGGCGTGGATCGAGATTCTCGGGGTGATTACGACCGCATTTGCCGCGGTCATGATCGTCGACTATTTTTTTGTCAGTCGTATCACGGGACGCCTCCCCGCGTCTAAACCCGAGTCGGTCAACTGGGCGGGCGTAGGCACCACGGTGATTGCCTCGACCGTGGCGCACTTCATGCTGAATCAAATCGTGCCGATTCAGTTTTTCACGTCGCTCGGCATAAGCGTCGTGTTGTACCCGGCATTGCGGCTGACTGTATTTCGCCCGCTTGCTGCTGGAGTCGGTGATCCGGCGTGAGTTGCTTCGAACGCGAACGAGCGTAACGCTGTTATTGAAGCGTTGAGTGTGGGTGCCGGCGCTTCTCGATGTACCGGCTACCCTGGATCGCACATGGACGATCGTCGGCCGCTTGCGCGGCAGTCGGCGCGAAACACGCATTTCTGCCGTGCCTTGGCACGGAACGGGCGCGCTTGAAGTGATCAATCAACCGGGGGAATGCGCGCAGGCGGCCGATAGAGCGACGTACATTCCGGTCAGGGGATCGGATCGGCCGCCGTCGACTCGAGAGTCTGCGCGGTCGACTCCGGTCGCGCCAATGCCCGTTGTGCACCCTTTGAGCCTTGCCGACTGTTCGAGGTACCGCACGGGGCATTCAAGCGCAGCACGCTCGGCGTGACGTTTTACGTACGGAATGAATGTGACGACCCGAACCGGGGTCGGTCCGCGCCGCCGTGCACGTTGTATGGGCTATTCGCTGCGGGACAGCTCGTTCGCCGCTTGGCGCAGACAGTCCTGCATGCGTGTGACCGGCGCAGAGATACTGCGAGATTTCAGGCTTGCCATCAGGACCGGCCCAGGACCAGGCAACTCAGGTACGGGCAATATCTTAAGCTGCCCGAGTTGTTCGAAATGAGTCGCGATATCGGCAGACAATACCCAGACGACGTTGTTTCCGCCAAGCAACGCTACATTTGCCAGAATCGATGACGATTCGAACAAACACTCGTCCGGCCACACCTTCTCCGTCTTGAAAAGCGTCTCGATGCCACGTCTCATGGACGTATTCGACTCGGGCAGGAGCCAGGTTTCGCGAATGGCCTCGGCCACCGAGAGCGTTTGTCGGTGCGCCAGGGGATGTTGTGGTCCGCAGACGATCCGCATGGACGGATCGTAAAGCTCCTCGAATGCGAGGTCGCTATAGCGGCCTGCGTTTTCGATACGACCGACGAGCAAGTCGATCTGACCTTCGCGAAGGCGTTCGGCAAACTCGTCCATTCCGCCTTCGCGAAGACTGACGAAGATCTTCGGGCCACTTTGGGCCAGGAGATTGATCGAACGGGGAACGAGAACGCAGCACGGCGCCACGCCGGCACCAATCGAAACCGTTCCCATCAGGCCTCGATCGACAGCTTCCAGTTCCGCCTCGAGACGGTCCAGCTCAGTGACAAGCCGCGACGCATGCTGCAGGACGATCTTCCCCGACGGGGTTGGCCGCAAAGTTCGTCCGAATTTCTCGAAGAGTTCGATTCCGGTAATGTCGACGAGCTCCCTGAGTAGCCGTGATGCGGCTGGCTGGGCGACGCCGGCGGCGCGTGCGGCTGCGCCGAGTGTAGGTGCGTGCTGCATGGCCGCCAGTAGTTCCAGATGTGCTGGCCGCACCATACGCCTCAGTCGGCTAGCTTTCTTCAGCGGGATCATGACTCATACCGAATGTGTTATCAAAAGGATCAAACAAATCATTTGATCAGTGTCTATCGATATTCCCATAATTGGTCGGCGAGCTGCAACTCTGTCACGACGTTGTCTTGGAAGTGCGAAAGACCGTGCGGCGTGGAGCCCTCATGAGGGACCGCGAAGAGGCTCCGGGAGCGCGAGCATATTGGGTAGCGACCGGCCCTCATGGCATGCAGTGTGCGTGATTCGGGTGTTCCCCGATGGATCAGAATTTTTCGTAACAGTCGAGCCGAGCGCAGGTTGCTACCCGGATGCGACGGCATCGCTAATCGGGCACGACTGTCGAGTGCGCGGGATAGCGGTGAGCTGTGCGTCTCGGGCAAGGCACCGCCAGCAGCCTCGGGCAGATTCCTTTCAATGGAGGGTGTTGTTAGATGTCGTTGAAACTTACGTTCGCCTGCGGAGAGTACGACCGCACCATTCCTTTCCGCACCGGCACGATTCGGCCTCGGGACATCGAGCTTGACTACACGCCCCAAGCGCCTGAGTTGACGTTCTACGAGCAGATGAAGGACTTGCGATGGGACATCTGCGAGATGTCGATGTCCGCCTATGTGCAGATGCGTGCGAAGGGGCGTGATGACCTCATTGCACTGCCGGTGTTTCCGTCGCGTGTCTTTCGTCATTCCGCACTCTACGTTCGCACGGATTCGGATATCCGGCATCCGGAGCAACTCAGGGGCAAGCGGGTTGGGATCGGCTGGTATCAAATGAGCGGCGCGGTGTGGTGTCGTGGCGCATTGCTGGATGACTACGGAATCAAGCCGAGCGAGATCACCTGGGTTTCAGGGACCGACGTCGAGGCGGCACCCGACGCGGATCAGGTACATCAAGCCGCTGATATGGTGGCGGGCACCAAACAGGACAAACCGCGTCTTGAAGTCATGCTGGAACGCGGTGAAATCGACGCATTGCTGTCGGTGCATTCGCCGCGGGCGATGGCAAGAAACGAGGGTACCGTTCGCTACCTGTTCGAGAACTGCCGGGAAGTCGAGGAGGACTATTTTCGACGTACGGGCATTTTTCCGATGATGCACACGCTCGTCATGAAACGAGCGATTTATGACCAGCATCCTTGGGCTGCCCAGAGCCTGTTTGATGCGTTCGAGGAAGCAAAGGATCGTGCCGTCGCCAACCTGTATGAATTGAATGCGTTGGCGGTCGCTGCCCCGTTCATCGTCCACGAAGTCGAACGGACGCGCCAGCTCATGGGGATGGACTATTGGCCCTTTGGCGTCAGTGCCAATCAGCACAGTATCTCGACTTTCGTTCGGCATCTGCACGATCAGAACATCATTTCGACCAAGCCTGACGTGCTTGATTTGTTCGTGAATATCGAATCCAGAAAACTGCATCCGACTGAATCCGGGGAGGAGAAGTGAATCAAGCGGTTTCCGAACGTCAGGCCGAAGCGTTGCCGAAGAAACGCGACCTCTATTACGGCGGCGCCTGGCATGCTCCTCGGGGGGGCTACAGCGAAACTTTCAATCCCGGAACCGGCGAGAGTCTCGGGCGTTGCGCCGAGGCGGATGCAGAAGACGTGAATGCCGCGGCGTCGGCGGCGCGGAATGCGTTCGAGAGTTGGCGCTTCAGCAAGCCGCTGGATCGCGCGGCGATGCTGAGGAAGGCCGCGGACATCCTGCGGGCGAACGCCGAAGAGCTGGCGCTGATTGACGCTCAGAACTGCGGTAATCCGGTCAGCGAAATGGCGAATGACGTACTGCACGCCGCGGCGCAAATCGATTTCTTTGCGGGCCTGGTGACGGAAGTCAAAGGGGAAACCATCCCGATGGGAGGTGGGGTCACCAATCTGACCGTACGCGAGCCATTGGGTGTGTGCGCCAGAATCGTTGCGTACAACCACCCACTGATGTTCAGCGCCGGGAAGTTCGCCGCACCGATCGCGGCCGGGAATACGGTGATCATCAAGCCGCCGCAGCAGGCGCCGCTGTCCGCGCTGCGGATGATGGAACTCCTCGAAGGCGTGTTTCCCCCCGGTGTCCTGAACATCGTTACAGGTGGTGTTCCCGCGGGCGAGGCACTGGTTGCGCATCCCCAGGTTCCGATGGTCACGCTGATTGGAAGTGTCCCGACCGGGCGTGCTATCGCGAGGCAGGCAGCAAATCAGCTCAAGCAGTTGATTTTCGAGCTTGGCGGCAAGAACGCGCTGGTCGTGTTTCCGGACGCAGACGTCGACCGGGCGATCGAAGGGGCCGTGCGCGGGATGAATTTTACGTGGTGCGGCCAGTCGTGTGGATCGACCTCGCGCCTGTTTGTGCACGAATCGGTCCACGATCGTGTACTCGCTGGCGTGCTCGAGAAGATCAAGGCCTACCGGCCCGGAATTCCGACCGATCCCGCGACAACGATGGGGGCGATCAT
Organism: Burkholderia sp. BCC1985; assembly: GCF_905339915.1. Lineage (NCBI taxonomy): Bacteria > Pseudomonadati > Pseudomonadota > Betaproteobacteria > Burkholderiales > Burkholderiaceae > Burkholderia > Burkholderia sp. BCC1985. The sequence goes on along the minus strand of NZ_CAJPGY010000008.1, from coordinate 71,706 downwards.
CTCGAAGTCCCAGCTCAACAAGGTCCTGGAGTACATCGAGATTGCCAAGCGCGAAGGCGCGGTGCTCGTGGCCGGCGGGACGCAGCCGACGGCGCCCGATTTGCAGAACGGGTTCTACGTCGACCCGACGGTCTTTTCCGGGGTGAAGAGCGACATGCGAATTGCCCAGGAAGAGGTTTTCGGTCCGATCCTGTCGGTGCTGAAGTGGAGTGACGAGGAGACGCTGTTTTCTGAAGTCAACAGTGTCGAGTACGGGCTGACCGCTTCGATATTTACGAAGGACCTTGCCACCGCGCATCGTGCAGCGTCACGAATCGAGTCTGGTTTCATTTGGGTCAATCGCGCCGGGCCGCATTTCCTTGGTGCGCCCTATGGCGGCTACAAGCAGTCCGGGATCGGTCGCGAGGAAAGCATCGACGAGTTGATGGCCTTTACTCAAATCAAGAACATTAACATCGCGTTTTGATATCGCATCAGCGTGCGGGGCAACGGGCGGCAGCGAATTGCTTCGTTGCCGCTTCGTTTTCGGATCGGGAGTCACCGAATGTTGCTCGATTCGTGTCTGGAGCGGGCAACGCATGTGTCACGACGCGGGACCGTGCCAGACGCGAACGCGGGTCATGAACCCTTTCTCGCCGATCCGACATTCTGAATGAAGGAGTATTAGATGACCGAAAGCTTAGCAGCCGTCGTAACGAAGTTCAAAGGACCTACCGAGCTTTGGCGCGTTCCGCTGCCGCAAATCGAGCCGTCGTCGGCATTGATCAAGGTTGATGCGGCGACGCTGTGCGGCACCGATGCACATCGCTGGATGGGCCACTTTACGGAAGGCGGTGGCGATCAGCCCTTTCTGCAGCCGCTGGAGTTGCCATACATTCCGGGCCACGAGACCTGCGGCACGATTGTAGAAACCGGCGGCGATATTGTCGACGTGCTGAACGAACCGCTAAAACCGGGCGATCGGATCATCTCGTCATATGCCCATTGCGGTCATTGCTACTATTGCCGCATCGCTACGCAGACGACATTGTGTCATGACGTCAAGAGCTACGGTCACTCGCATCCGAGCAAGCTCAGAGGAGGGTGTAGCGAATATCACTACTTTCCGCCCGGTGCGTTGTACATTCGAATTCCGGAAAACGTGGCGCCTGAAATCGCCGCGTCGGCTGCCTGTGCGTTGCGTACCGTGATGCATAGCTTCGAGCAACTCGGATCCATCTCCAGTCACGAGACCGTGGTGATACAGGGATGTGGACCGTTGGGTCTGTATGCGCTTGCAGTCGCCAAAGACCGCGGTGCGAAGAAGGTACTGGTGATCGGCGCGCCAGCCACCAGGCTCGAGGTCGCGAAGCAGTGGGGTGCCGATGACGTACTCGATTTGACCGAAGTCACCGATCCTGCAGCGCGCGTCGAATGGGTTCGTGAACTGACATCCGGCCGCGGCGCGGACGCCGTATTGAATTGCGCCAACTCACACGCGTTGGTGGAAGGTCTGCGAATGACGCGACCTGGCGGCCGGCTGGTTCAAGTGGGGATATCCGGCAGCGGGGACATTCCCGTCGCACCCAAGCTGCTGTTTCGCGGGGTGCAGATCGCCTCGACTGTCATGGCTGAAGCGCGGCACTTCTACCAGGCGATCGAGTTTGTTTCAACGAGGCAAAAGTACTTCGATTTCCACAAACTGATCTCGAATACCTATCCGCTTGATCGATTGACGGAGGCGTTGCAGGCAATGAGCGAGTTCAGGGAAGTGAAGCCTGTCATCGTGCCGCGTCTTGGTCAGGGTGCGTGAGGGTAATGGGCGGGTGCTCTCCGGCAACCAATTCGGGGCCGGCGAGCGTCTCGTGCGCTGTCGCTGATCCGGCTGCCGCTGCCGCCACGGAATCCACACTGGGCGCAATACCTGGGCAGTCAGCCGCGCGACGATCGCGAATCGACTAGACCATGACCCATCCTCGGTCCTGGAAGTCGCGAATGGTCGCTTCCACCCGCGTCGCCGCACTCCGGAGGTCGGGAAGAACATTCGCCGACAGGTCCTCAGGGGTGCGTCTCGATCTGTGAGAGGCAAAGCTCATTGCGGCAATGACCCGGCCCGTTCGTTCCCGCAGCGGGACCGCGAGTGACAGCGTCCCCGGTTCCATTTCGTCGATCGCCAGTGCATAGTCCACCGCCCTGATTTGCTTCAGGGCAATCTTCAGCGTTGCAGTGTCCGTTATAGACGCCGGGCCTTGCGCCTTCAGCTTGACGCCATCCAGCCGTCGGTCAAGCTCTGCCTCGGACAGGTTCGCAAGGAGCACTTTGCCACTTGCAGAGCAATGCGCCGGAAGCCGGTCACCGATGCCGAGCCGGGACGTGAAGATGCGACGTGTCGCGTCGCGGCACACGAAAAGAATGTCGAGCCCCTCGAGCACGGAGATCGAGCACGCATCATCGAGACGGTCGGCGAATTGCAGTACCTCGGACGCAACCGTGCTCCAGAGGCTGCCTTTCGCGAGCATGCCTCGGCCCAGGGAGAGCACTTTGGGTGACGAACTGTATTCCCCGCGGTCCTCGGCAACGTAGCCGAGGTGCGTGAGCGTAAGAAGGATGCGGCGTGCTGCCGCGCGGCTCACGCCCATTGCAGCCGCGACTTCGCTACATCCCAACGGGGCAGTCGCGTCCGCCAAAACCTCGAGACATGCAAGGCCTCTCGCGAGGGTTTGGGCGAAATCCTGTTTCTGCAATTCCTTGGTCGAGTCCATATCAGTCGATGCCGTGTTTGTGCGCGATTGTCCCATGCGTGCGATAAGCGCGCAAGCGTGCGATATTTTAGGTGTTTTCCCGTAAATCTTGAATCGGATGTGCGTGATGCTGATGTGTCCGGATGGATGAAAAGCCATGTGGGGCGGTCATCTCGGCGAGATTTTCCAGATTCTCAATGATCGTTGTGCGATAAACGCACATGCGCGCGATATGTTGACATTGATCGAAGGCCGCTCCTACACTGAACTCATCCACTGCATGTAGACGATGAATTTTTCAGGAGACGAACGAAATGGCACGTTGGCTCAAGCAGGGCATGGACGAAGCAGCGCGGCGCGAGATCGACAGCAAAGTCAGGCAGATGGTCGAGGACGCGATCCGCGACGTCGAAGTCCGCGGAGACGAGGCTGTGCGAGAAATGTCGATCAGGTTCGATGGACTCGAGCGCAAGAGTTACCGATTGACCGATCAGGAGATTCAGGACTGCCTGAGCGCGCTGTCGGAAGGCGAACTCGAGGACATCCGGTTTGCCCAGGCGCAAGTGCGCAACTTTGCGCAAATCCAGCGCGCGTCGATGCTCGACGTCGAACAGGAAACGCTTCCGGGAGTATTTCTCGGTCATAAGAACATCCCGATGAATTCGGTCGGCTGCTACGTGCCCGGTGGCAAATATCCGCTTCTGGCGTCGGCACACATGTCGGTGCTCACGGCGAAGGTGGCGGGCGTCAAGCGTGTCGTGACGTGCGCGCCGCCGTTCAAGGGCAAGCCCGCGGCAGCGATCGTCGCGGCGCAGCATCTGGCGGGTGCTGACGAAATCTACGTGCTGGGCGGCATTCAGGCGATCGCGGCGATGGCGGTAGGGACGACGACGATTCAACCGGTCGACATGCTGGTCGGGCCGGGCAATGCCTTCGTTGCCGAGGCGAAGCGTCAATTGTTCGGGCGAGTCGGCATCGACCTGTTTGCCGGGCCGACGGAAACGCTGGTTATTGCCGACGATACGGTGGATGGCGAAATTTGTGCAGTCGATCTGTTGGGCCAGGCGGAGCATGGCGCGAATTCGCCGGCGATTCTCCTCACTGTCTCGGAACAGCTCGCACGCGACACCCAGCGGGAAATCGAGCGTCTGCTCGACCTGATGCCGACGGGGCAGACAGCTCGTGCGGCGTGGAACGATTACGGCCAGATCATCGTGGCCGATGACTACGAAGACGCGTTACGCGTTGCCGATGCCATTGCATCGGAGCATGTGCAGGTCATGACCGACCGTGACGACTGGTTTCTCGAAAACATGACCAACTACGGCGCCCTGTTTCTCGGCCCGCGGACCAACGTAGCGTATGGCGACAAGGTCATCGGTACCAATCACACGCTTCCGACGCTCAAGTCGGCGCGGTACACCGGCGGGTTGTGGGTCGGCAAGTTCCTCAAGACCTGCACTTATCAGTATGTGAAGACCAACGAAGCGACGACGCTGGTCGGCGAATACTGCTCGCGGTTGTGCGCGCTGGAAGGATTTGCGGGGCATGGCGAGCAGGCCAATATCCGCCTGCGCCGGTTCGGCGGCCTGGACGTGAAACCCTACGCTGCTGCTCCTCGCGCAACGGCGAAAGCGGTCGACTGAGCGAGCGATCATGACTATCCCTGTTATGCCTTCCATGCGCCTCGATGGCCGCCGCGCGCTCGTCACGGGCGCGGGTCGCGGCCTCGGTCTAGCTGCTGCATCGGCGCTGGCTGCGGCGGGTGCCGAGGTGGTGCTGGCAGCCCGTTCGCCGCAAGAGGTAAGCGAGGCTGCGGCGGCGATACGTGAGGTCGGGGGCATGGCAAGTGGTGTCGCGCTGGACGTCGTGGATCTCGACGCGACTTCCGCGTGGCTCGACCAGGCGCCTGCATTCGACATTCTGGTCAACAACGCCGGGACGAACCGGCCGGCCGCCTTCCTCGATACCGAAGCGGCCGACTACGACTTCGTGTTCGACGTCAATGTGCGCGCCGCGTTTTTCGTTGCGCAAGCCGTGGCCCGCAAGTTGGTCCGCGAACGGCGACCGGGCTCGATCATCAACATGTCGTCCCAGATGGGGCACGTCGGCGCGGCTCGCAGAACGGTTTATTGCGCAACCAAGCATGCGGTGGAAGGCATGACCAAGGCGATCGCGGCTGAACTGGGAGAGCACGGGATACGCGTGAACACGATTTGTCCGACGTTCATCGAAACACCGATGACGAAGCCGTTTTTCGTCGACGCCGCGTTTCGGGACTTCGTTCTCGGCAAGTTGAAGCTCGGCCGCCTCGGGGTACCGGAAGACATCATGGGCGCTGTCGTGTTTCTTGCGTCCGATGCGTCGGCGCTGATGACCGGATCCGCGTTGATGCTCGACAGCGGCTGGACCACGACGAGCTGACCCGGGCAGCACAAAAAATTCATTTGGAGACAATCAGGATGGAAACGGTTCGCTTAACTCTTGCTCAAGCCATCGTCCGGTTTCTGATCGCGCAGAAAATCGATACGGATGGCGAAGTACTGCCGCTGTTCACGGGTGTGCACGCAATCTTCGGACATGGCAACGTCACCTGTCTTGGCTCGGCCCTGGAAGAAGTGCAGGAAACGCTGCCCACTTACCGCGGCCAGAACGAACAGTCCATGGCGTTGGCTGCGGTCGCGTACGCTCGCGCCCGGCGCCGCAAGCAGATCCACGTCTGTTCGGCCTCCGTCGGCCCGGGTTCGTCGAATATGGTGACCGCCGCGGCCGTGGCGTTGTCCGACCGTTTGCCGGTCCTGCTTCTGTGCGGGGACAACTTCGCTTCGCGCTTGCCCGATCCGGTGCTGCAGCAGGTCGAGCATTTCCACGACCTGACGATGACCACGAACGACGCGTTCAAGGCAGTGTCGGCATTTTTTGACCGGATCACCCGGCCGGAGCAGATCCTGAGCTCGCTGCCGCAGGCCGTGTCACTGCTGCTCGACGCGGCAGATTGCGGGCCCGCCACGATCTCGCTCGCGCAGGACGTGCAGGGCGAAGCGTTCGACTATCCGGTCGACTTCTTCAAGGAGCGCGTACATCGCATCGAGCGCTATCAGGCGCCGGACATCCAGCTGGATGAGGCGGCCGAGATCATTCGTTCGGCAAAACGGCCGCTGATCGTTGCCGGTGGCGGCGTTCATTACTCGGGCGCCTGCGACGAACTCGCGCGATTTTCCGACGCGTTAGGCATTCCGGTCGTGGAGACAGTGATGGGTCGCTCGGCGCTGCTCCACGAGCATCGCCTCAACCTGGCGTCGGTTGGCGTGATGGGCGGCCATGCCGGCAACCGGATCGCAGCGGAGGCCGACGTCGTCATCAACATCGGCACGCGGCTCGCCGACATGACGACGGGATCGTGGAGCGTCTTCCGCAATGACGAAGTGCGCTTCGTGTCACTCAACACCAACCGGTGCGATGCCAACAAACACATGGCCCAACCAGTCGTGGGCGATGCGAAGCTCTCGCTGAAGGGGCTGACGCGGCGGCTCGAAGGGTGGGGTGCACCCGCGGCGTGGGGCGAGCGTGCCGTCGAGGAAAAGGCGGCGTGGGATGCCGTCATCGAACGCGACACGGCGTTCCGCCCGCAGGCCGTACCGAATTACGCACAGGTCATCGGTGCCGTGCAACGCAATGCAAAGCCGACCGACGTCCTTGTGTCGGCGGCCGGTGGCTTGCCTGGCGAACTGTATTGCACGTGGAAGACGATCGGCGTGGGTACGTTCGAGTCCGAGTATGGATTTTCCTGCATGGGATACGAGATCGCCGGCGCGTATGGGCAGAAGATCGCCAATCCGGACCGCGAGATGTTCGCCTTTGTCGGAGACGGCTCGTACCTGATCATGAATTCCGACATCTATTCGTCGGTCCTGACCGGCAACAAGTTCATCTGCATCGTTTGCGATAACGGCGGGTTCGCCGTCATCAACCGCTTGCAGACGAGCAAAGGGGGCGCGGAGTTCAACAATCTCTTCGCATCGTCAAAGCGTTCCGGCGACGTGCCGCGTATCGATTTCGCGATGCACGCGCGTTCGATGGGCGCGCTTTCCGAGAATGTCACGACGATCGACGAGTTCGAGGCGGCACTCGCCCGTGCGCGGGAAGCGGACCGGACCTATGTCATCGCCATTCGCACGCATCCGTATGAATGGGCAGAAGGCGGCTCGTGGTGGGATGTCGGCATGCCGGAGGTGACGCATCGCGCATCGATCGAGGAAGCGCGCGTTGCCCAGGAAGCGCTGCGCCCGTACCAGCGCAAGGGCATCTAGGAGGCGCCATGACTGCGGTTAAGCGCGTACTGGTGACCGGATCCACCGGCAACCTCGGAGCGAAGGCGATGGCGGCGTTACGGACGCTCGAAGACGTCGAAGTCGTCGGTATCGGGCGCAACTCGACGGGTGATCCGAACGTGATTACCGCCGACCTGGAACGCTACGACCCATCGTGGGCGAAACGCTTCGAAGGGGCCGATGCAGTGCTGCATCTGGCGGCGGATCCGAAACCGGTCGGGTCATGGGAATCGATCACACGGCTGAACATCGAACTGGCGCTGAATGTTTTCAGGGCGGCCGAGGAGGCGCGCGTGAGACGCTTTGTCTTCGCGAGTTCGAACTGGGTGCTCGGCGGTTATCGCTTCGGCGATGAGCGTCTGACCAGCGTGCTGAACCCGTGGCCGGTCAATCCGTACGGGGCGTCGAAGCTCTTCGTCGAACGTTATGGAGCGGCGGCTGCAGCGCGCACCGGCATGTCGGTGATCTCGTTACGGATCGGCTATTGCCAACCCGGCGATAACCGCCCCGGTCCACACATGGCTTTCGGTCGTTGGGGGCAGGAAATGTGGTTGGGTAACGAAGACTGGGCCCAGGCGGTGGTCCGGTCGGTCGCAAGTCCGTTTCATGGCTCTGCGGTGCTCAATATCGTGTCCCGCAATCACGGTAGCCGCTGGGACCTGGAGGAGGCGAAAGAAACGATTGGCTACGACCCTGTCCAGTCTCATCGACCGATGCAGACCGCGACCAACCTGATTAAAGACCGTGCCGCCGCGTTACGCGACCGGTTTATTCCTACGGGAGCTTCGGTGCCCCTTTTCGGCGCCCGCTGGTGAGACAGACATGAAAAAAATTCTTTGCATCCAACCGCTTCATGCCGAAGCGCTCCGCCTGCTCGATGCGCGGCCGGACGTCACCTACGAGGTCGTGACCGATTTCTCGCGCGAGAACCTGCTGAGACACGTGACCGATGCAAACGCGATCACGGTACGCGACGCGCTGCTGCCGGCAGATGTGCTGGACGCCGCTCCGCACCTTCAGGTCGTGTCACGCCACGGTGTCGGTTACGACAACATCCCGGTGGACTACTGCACGAGCCGGGGCATTCCCGTGACCGTCGTCGGGGACGTCAACTCGAACTCCGTCGCCGAGCACACGCTGTTCCTGATGCTGGCAGTTGCGCGCTCGGGAATCCGGATGGACGCGGCGGTGCGCGCCGGCGAATTCTCGGCGCGTTCGAGGATCACCTGTTTCGAGCTGCGAGGGCGCAGGCTGCTCGTCGTCGGTTATGGCCGGATCGGGCAGGAGGTGGCAGCGCGTGCCCGAGCCTTCGGGATGCATGTCAGCGTCTTCGATCCGTTTGCCACGCGGGCGAACTTCCCGGACGTCGCGTTCACGAACACGCTTGACGACGGACTCGCGAGTGCCGATATCGTGACGCTGCACGTTCCGCTGGTACCCGAAACGCGCAACCTCATTGGTGCGCGCGAGCTCGCGTTGATGCCGGCGGGGGCGGTGCTGATCAACAGCGCACGCGGAGGCATCGTCGACGAGGATGCGCTCGCCCGCTCGATCAAGGACGGGCATCTGCGCGGTGCCGGTATCGATACCTTCGCGGTCGAGCCGCTGCCTGCGGATTCGCCGCTTGCCAGCGAGCAAGGCGTCGTATTGAGCCCGCACTCGGCCGCGCTCAGTACCGAGGCGCTGATCGGAATGGGTGTGATGGCCGTCAGGAACGCGCTGGCCGGTCTCGACGGGAATCTCGACCGTGCGCTTGTGGTGAATCGTTCCGTTCTCGACGAGGTGTCCAATGCGTCCGAATAAGGTAAGGGAGTGCTGGGAGCACGGCCGCGCTGCCGTATCAGCCTGGCTGTCGATCGGCAACAGCTACAGCGCGGAAATGATCGGGTGGAGCGGTGTGGATTGCGTCACCGTCGACCTGCAGCATGGCATGACGGACGTCCAGACGATGATCGGCATGCTGCAGGCCATTTCCGCCACGCCGGCGACGCCCTTTGTCCGGGTGCCGGACAGCGATCCGGCGCTTCTGATGAAGGCGCTCGACGCGGGTGCCTACGGGGTCATCTGCCCGATGATCAACAGTGCTTCGCAGGCGCGTGCGTTCGTCGCCGCGACGCGCTACCCGCCGCACGGAGACCGCAGCTTCGGCCCTTCGCGAGGGCTGCTCTACGGCGGGCCGGATTACTTCGAGCATGCGGACCGGACCATTGTCCGGCTGGCCATGATCGAGACCGTCGCCGGTCTCGATGCGGTGGAGGAAATCGTTTCGGTCGATGGCCTGGACGGCATATTCATCGGGCCCAACGACCTCGGGCTGACATTGGGCAAGGGGACTGCCGGGGACCCGACCGATGCCACTGTCCTGGCCGCGATTGCACGATGCAAGGAGGCTGCGCAGGCCCAGAAAAAGCACATCGGCATGTTTTGTCCTTCGGGTGCGGTGGCTGCGCGCTGGTCCGCCCAGGGATTCGATTTCGTCGTACCGAACAGCGATGCGAATCATCTCAAGGCAGCGACGGCGGCCGAGGTGCGGGCGGCGCGTGAAGGTCGCGGGCTATAAGAAGAATCCTGGAACGCTTCCCGCGCAGCACTCGAGGGTCCGAGACTGCGCTGGAGGAAGAGTCCCCATCGTAATGGTTGGAGGAGACGTGTACGAACCTGTCTGCGAAAAGCGACTGATCAATCGATTGACGCTGCGTTTGATGCCGCTATTGGGGGTTCTTTACCTGATGGCTTATATCGATCGGCAGAACGTGAGTTACGCCAAGCTTCAGATGATCGACAGCCTGCAGATGAGCGAAGTCACCTACGGACTCGGTGCATCGCTTTTCTTCATCGGTTACCTGATCTTCGAGGTGCCGAGCAACATGGCACTGTACAGGGTTGGTGCACCGCGCTGGCTTGCGCGGATCATGCTGACCTGGGGCACAGTGACGTTGATGCTGGCTTTCACGCGTAGCGCGTCGATGTTCTACGTCCTGCGATTCTTGCTCGGCGCGGCCGAAGCAGGGCTTTACCCGGGAATCATCTACTACATGACATTGTGGTTTCCGGCGCGCCATCGGGCAAGAATCATGGGGTACTTCGTACTCGGCAGCGCGGTCGGCAATTTGTCCGGCGCGGCGATCTGCGGGGCCCTTCTGGACTTGCAAGGACTTTGGGGGCTGCAAGGTTGGCAGTGGGTATTCATCGCCACGGGTCTACCGCCGGTCGCAATGGCGTTCGTCACGTGGCGTCTGCTGCCCGCCAGCCCGGCGATGGCGAAGTTTCTGGACAACGGCGAGCGGGCCTGGATCGCCCGCGAGCTGGGCAAGGAGGCAGTCGGACATCCGGCACACGGCCGTGTGCTCGACGTTCTGGTGGATCGCCGCGTACTGCTTCTTTCCTGCTATTTCATGATGGTGTCGATGTCCATCGCCGCGGTGAGCTACTGGATGCCGACTTTCGTCAAGGCATTCGGCGTATCGAACTCGGTGAATGGTTTGCTTGCATCGATTCCGTGGTTGATCGTGACCGTGACGCTGCTTTGGCTGCCCAAGCGCATGGGCCACGGCAGGCAATTGCTGCGGGGGATCGCCGTTGCGGCGTGCATAGGGATCGTGTCCTTCGTATGCAGCGCGCTGCTCACGGATAACGTCTGGCGATTTGCAGCGCTGTGTTTGGCCGCTCCGTGCATGTACATCATCGTGCCGTGCTTCTGGACGCTGCCCGCCGAATTTCTCTCGGGAGCACGAGCCGCCGCGGGCATCGCGGCGATCAACTCGATCGGGAACGTGGGCGGATTCCTCGCGCAGAACCTCGCGCCCTGGATTCGCAACCAGACGGGCAGCACGGCCGCGCCGATGTTGATGCCGGCAGCCTGTCTTGTCGTCGTCCTGTTCGGAACCCTGTTGATGCTGGCCCGGCGCGGGCGTGACGGTAGGGCACGACGGCATGTTCAAACGGAAGGTATTGCGCGATAGCGGTCCACGCTTTTGCGCTCGAAGCAGGTACAACGATTGATATCAGGAGACAAAAAATGTTGAATGCATGGAAAACGCTTAAAACCCTCGTGGCGGCCGGAACGCTGGCTTTCGCGGCAGTTCACGCGAGCGGCGCGGAGCCGGAGAAGATCATCCTGATCACGCACGGCCTCGCGAGCGACCCGTACTGGAACATCGTCAAGCACGGCGCGAATGACGCGGCCAAACAGCTTGGCGTCACCGTCGACTATCGCTCGCCCCCTACCTTCGACATGGTTCAGATGTCGAACCTGATCAATGCGGCGGTTAATCAGCGACCCGCCGGCATCATCGTCACCATTCCCGACGCGAACGCATTGAGCGGCGCCATCAAGAACGCGGTGGCATCCGGCATACCGGTGATTTCCGTCGATTCGGGTGCGGATGTCGCGGCGAAACTCGGCACGCTTCTTCACATCGGGCAGCCCGAATACCCGGCGGGCAAGGCAGTGGGCGAACGTCTGAAGTCGATGGGGCTGAAGAAGGCCATCTGTATCAATCATGAGGTTGGCAACACGGCGCTCGACGACCGTTGCCGCGGCGTGAAAGACGGATTCGGCGGTAACGTCACGGTGCTGCCGACTACCGCCGATTTCCAGCAAGTGAAGTCCAAGGTTGCCGCGGCGCTCGCGCAGGATCCCGCCGTCGATGCCGTCGTCGCACTGAGTGCGGGCCAGTCCGGCGAACCGGCCGTGGCCGCTGCCCAGGAAGCGAAGCGCGCGAACCTGGCGGTGGTGTCGTTCGACCTCTCACCGGGTTTCCTGAAGGCGGTAGCTGACGGCAAGGCGCTGTTCGCGGTCGAACACCAGCCCTATCTGTTCGGTTATCTCGGCACGGTCTTTCTCGCGAACGAGATCCGCTATGGACTGTTGCCGACCAACAAGGTCATTGAGACAGGACCCAAGTTCATCACCAAGGCCGATGCGCAACGCGTGATGAGTCTTTCCGCGAAAGCCATCCGGTAACAGGAGGAAACCATGCAACATGTTCGTGCTTCAGGAGCGCCCACCATGCCGGACGAGCGGCTCAAGAATGCTTCCCAGCTGCGGCGGCTGATGCGGCGGCCCGAGCTCGGCGCGATGGCCGGCCTCATCCTCGTGGGTGTGTTCTTCTTTGCGACGGCGAGCAATGCGATGTTCTCGGTCGCCGGGATCATGAACTTCATGACGCCCGCGTCTCAGCTCGGCATCCTCGCCATCGGCGCGGCGCTGCTGATGATTGGCGGGGAGTTCGACCTGTCGATCGGATCGATGATCGCGTTTTCCGGGCTGGTTTTCGGCACCTGCCTGGTGGTGTTCCACCTGCCGTTGCCGGTCTCCATCGTCATCACGTTCGTCGTCGGGGCCCTGTTCGGTGCGATCAATGCGCAGATCGTTCTCCGCACCGGTCTGCCGTCCTTCATCGTGACGCTGTCGTTCATGTTCATGCTGCGCGGGCTCACGCTTGTCGGTCTCAAGCAGGCGACAGGCGGACTGACGCAATTGCGCGAAGTCGATTCGGCGGCAGGATCGTCGTGGCTCGTTCATGCATTTTCGGGTAATGCGTTCACGGGGCTGTTCAGCTGGTTCGCCGAGCACAACATCATCGCCGCTTTCCCCAACGGCGAGCCCAGCGTGAAGGGGGTTCCCGTTTCGATCCTGTGGTTCATCGGCCTGACCGTCGTCGCGACAATCGTTCTGATCCGCACCACGTTCGGCAACTGGATCTTTGCGGTCGGCGGTGACATGGCGGCGGCCCGCAATTCCGGGGTGCCCGTTACACGCGTCAAGTTCATCCTGTTCATGACGACAGCGTGCTGCGCCGCGCTCGTCGCCGTGCTGACAGTGCTGGACGCAGGATCGACCGACGCGAGTCGCGGGTTTCAGAAAGAGTTCGAAGCGATCATCGCGGCGGTCATCGGCGGGTGTCTGCTGACGGGCGGGTACGGCTCGGTCATCGGTGCCTTCTTCGGTTCGATCATTTTCGGCATGGTTGTCATTGGCCTCAGTTATACGGGTATCGACCAGGACTGGTATCAGGTGTTCCTGGGCGCGATGCTTCTCGTGGCCGTACTTTTCAACAATGTCGTGCGCAAGCGCGCGACGGGGGAGCGTTAAATGGAAACCACGCCACTTATCGAAGCTCGGAATCTCGTCAAGCACTTCGGTTCGGTGATCTCGTTGAACGGCGTGTCGCTGACGGTGTATCCGGGTGAGGTCTTGTGCCTGCTTGGCGACAACGGTGCGGGCAAATCGACATTGATCAAGACGCTATCGGGTGTGCACCGGCCGACCTCCGGTGAACTGCTGGTCGGTGGCCAGCCGGTGACGTTGGACAGCCCCCGGGACGCGCTGGATCAGGGCATTGCGACCGTGTATCAGGACCTCGCGATGATTCCGCTCATGTCGGTCGCGCGCAATTTCTTCATGGGGCGCGAGCCGAAGAAGGGTATCGGGCCGTTCAAGTTCTTCGATGCGCAGCATGCGCTCAAGGTCACGCGAGAAGAGATGCTCAAGATCGGTATCGATGTGCGAGATCCGGAGCAGGCCGTCGGGACGCTTTCCGGCGGCGAACGGCAGTGCGTAGCCATCGCACGCGCGGTTTATTTCGGCGCAAGGGTGCTGATTCTCGACGAGCCGACTTCGGCCCTCGGCGTGAGACAGACCGCGATGGTGCTTCGCTATATCAACCAGGTTCGGGAAAAGGGGCTCGGGGTGATCTTCATCACCCACAACGTCCGTCACGCGCATACGGTGGGCGACCGGTTCGTCATTCTGAAACGCGGCACGACGCTCGAGACCCGCAAGCGCGGCGACGTCACCCTGGAGGAGCTCTACAACCTGATGGGCGGAGGCGACGAACTCAACGAAATCGCGGATGACGTGAGCAGGAACAGCATCCATCGTAGCCGGAATACCGTGCCGCACTGAGCGGTGTGGCATTCCGGCAGGTCGGGCGGTGAAGTTTCGGTGAAGGATATTTGGACAACTAAATTAAAGGAGTATTTGAAGTGTCAACGATTCGGGTTGGAATGATTGGCGCCGGCTGGATGGGTCGTGCGCATGCGGCGGCATTCGAGAGCGCCACACGTATTTTCGGTACCGATCCTGCAACGCTGAAGATCGTTGCGGTGGCGGATGTCAGTGAAGCGGCAGCCCGCGATTTTGCGCAACGATTCGACGTCGTCCGCTCGACCACCGACTGGCGCTCCGTCGTGAGCGATCCGGACATCGATGTCATCGACATCACGACGCCCAACGACGTGCACCCCGAAATTGCACTGGCCGCGATCGCGGCGGGCAAGCACGTGTATTGCGAAAAGCCGATGGCCAATTCGGCTGCGGAAGCGAAGGCGATGCGAGATGCGGCGGAGGCAGCAGGCGTCGTCACCATGGTCGGTTTCAACTACCTGTGCAGCCCGATCCAGGCTTACGCGCGTCAGCTCGTGGAGTCCGGCGCGCTCGGCGAGATCTTTCATTTTCGCGGGATGTTCGACAACGACTACATGGTCGGACCTGAATTTCCCTTTACCTGGCGTACCGATGCCGCCATCGCGGGCCGCGGCGGCGCGCTGGGAGACATGGCCAGTCACGTCCTGAGTCTCGCGCACTATCTGGTCGGCGATGTCACGGAGGTGTGCGGCACGCGTCAGATTCTTCATGCCGAACGCAAGACCGCGGCGGGCGTGCAACGCAAGGTCGAAAACGACGATCTCGCGCAGTTCGTCTGCCGCTTCGGGAATGGCGCTTCCGGTTACATCGAAGCCAGCCGCATCGGCACCGGCCGCAAGCTGTATCTCGCATACGAGATACAGGGCACGAAGGGTTCGCTGCTGTTCGATCAGGAGCGGATGAACGAGCTGCAGTTCTACCGCCAGACAGACGATCCGGCCGAGCGCGGCTACAAGCGCATTCTCGCGGCACCCGAGCATCCCGACTATGCGGCTTTCTTCGGCCTGCAGGGCAATCCGCTCGGCTACAACGACCTCAAGGTGATCGAAGCACGGCGTCTGATCGAATCCGTCGCGCTCGGAAAACGCTGGATCGCCGATTTCTCGTTCGGCTATCGCGTTGACCGCGTGGTCGATGCCGTACTCACTTCAGTTGAACAAAACCGCTGGGCCAGCATCGAGGAGATTGCATGATGTCGTCGAACTACCGTCTTGCCAACGCACCCTGCTCGTGGGGTGTCGATTTTGCCGACCGACCGGAGAACCCTGCCTGGACCCGGGTTCTCGACGAAGCTGCGGCCGCCGGGTTTGCTGCCATCGACCTGGGGCCGGTCGGGTACTTGCCGACCGATCCGGCGCGTCTCGAGCGCGAACTCGCCGGGCGCAATCTGAGTCTCTCCGCGGGCGGACTGTTCGATCCGCTCACGGATGACGCAGCGTTGCCGAAGGTGCTCGACAAGACGCGCCGGACCTGCGAGATCCTGAAGGCACTCGGTTCGCCGCGGTTGGTGATCATCGATTGCGTGTCGACCGAGCGCGGCAGGACGGCCGGCCAGTCGGCTGCCGCACCGCGGCTTTCCGATGCGGAATGGAGCGCGATGATGCGGCGAATCATCCAGATTGCGCTGATTGCGCGGGACGAATTCGGTGTGAAGTCGTATGTGCACCCGCATGCGGGGTGCTACATCGAGTTCGAGGACGAAGTCGATCGCGCGATGGCGGATCTGCCGGAAGATCTGGTGGGCCTGTGCGTCGATACCGGTCACTCCGCCTATGCCGGAATCGACCCGGTGAAACTGATCGAGCGGTACGGGTCGCGAATCGGTCACATGCACTTCAAGAATATCGACCGCGAAGTGCACGCGCAGTGCGTTGCCGAGGGTGTCGACTTCTTCAGTGCGATCGCGCGGGGTATTTTTTGTCCGCTGGGCAAAGGCGTCGTCGATTTCGTGGCCGTGCGTGACGCATTGGACCGGATCGGCTACAAGGGCCTGGCGGTCGTCGAACAGGACGTCGATCCGTCGGGCGCCGCGTCGCCTTTCGACAATGCGCGCGAGAGCTACGACTATCTGGAGTCGGTCGGCATCGCGCCGGCGCGCAGGTCCATCGCATGAAAGCAACCTGTCTGGTCGACGCCCGCAACACACTGGGAGAAGGGTGTGTCTGGGATCCTCGCGACGATAGCCTGTACTGGACGGACATCGAGGAAAGCCGAATCTACCGGCTTTCCTCGGCGCAGGAGATCACGTCGTACGCGCTACCGGAACGAGCCGGCTTCATCCTGCCGCGCAAGGACGCGGGATTCATCGTGGGTCTTGCGAGTCGGATCGCCCGGGTCGACACCGGGTTCACGCGCTTCGACACCGTGACGGAAGTGGAGCCGGGGCTTGCGCAGACCTGCGTGAACGATGCGGCGGTCGACCCGTTCGGGGGCATCGTGTTCGGTACCTTCGACGAGCGTGACAGACAGCCCGTGGCGAGCCTGTACCGGCTGTCCCCTGAAGGCGAACTCCGACAACTGCTTCGCGATATCACGATCAGCAACGGGATCGCGTTTTCGCCGGATGGGGAGATCATGTTTTTCGCGGACACGCCCGTTGGCGTCATCCGGCGGTTCAAGATCGGCGCGGCGTTTTCAAGCTTCGACGAGATCGAGCCGCTGGCTGGCGCCCGGATAGCGCCCGGGTCACCGGACGGCGCCATCGTGGATCGCGAGGGCGGCTACTGGAGCGCGCGCGTGTGGGGCGGATGTGTCGTGCGCATATCCGTCGATGGAGCGGTGACGGACCGGATCGACCTGCCAGCGAAAGGTCCTACGTGCGTGGCATTGGGCGGCCCGGCCGGCAATCGTCTTTTCATTACGACGCTGCGTGTGAGGCACACGCAAGAAGAGCTGGAAAGTGCCCCGCATGCTGGCGGACTGTTTGTCGCCGATGTTGCCGTGCCTGCGCCGTCGCCACGGCTCGCGTTGATTTAGAGAGAAAATCACATGTCGAAAAGAGTTCGGATTTGCGTCTTCGGCGCAGGCCGCATGGGCGAGCGGCATATTGCGAACATCGCGGCGAACGAGCGCGCGGAACTCGCGTATGTCGTCGATACGGACTTGTCCCGTGCGACCGTGCTGGCACGAAAATATGGTTCCCTGGCGGTCGACCGACCGTCGGTGGCCTTGTCAAATCCGAACGTCGACGCGGTCATTATTTCGTCCGCAACGAACACGCATGTCGACCTGATCGTTGCCTCGGCCAAGGCGGGGAAGGCGATTCTGTGTGAAAAGCCGATCGATCTCGACATGTCGAGGGTCGATATGTGTGCGAAGGCGATCGAGGGCTGCAACGCCCCCATCATGATCGGCTTCCAGCGCAGATTCGATGCGACGCACCGCGCCGTGAGCGACGCGGTAAGGCGCGGCGAGGTCGGCGAGGTCGAAGTCATCTCGATCGTCAGCCGCGATCCGGGCCCGCCGCCGGCTGAATACATCGCCGTCTCGGGCGGTCAGTTTCACGACCAGATGATTCACGACTTCGACCTGGCGTTATGGCTGTCGGGGGCGATGGGACGCGTCGAAGTCTTCGCGATGGCCAGCAATCTGGTCGATCCGGCAATCGGCGAGCTGGGTGATTCCGATACGGCCCAAGTCACGCTGAGATTCGAGAACGGCGCATTTTGTCGTATCGATTGCAGTCGGCGCGCTGCATATGGATACGATCAACGGGTGGAGGTGTTCGGGTCGAAGGGAATGGTATGTTCCGCCAATCCCAGCCGCACCGCGATCGAGCGATATTCGGCGCACGCAACCTCCGCCCGCGACGTGCTCAATCCGGGTTTCATGGAACGCTATTGGCCGACGTACGCGGCGGAACTCGATACATTCCTGGATGTTGCATGTGGCGCTACACGTGCTGCCCCCGGCTTCGAAAGCGGTCGGCGCGCGCTGCTGCTTGCCGAGGCGGCGCGCGAGTCCAGCAAGGCTGGGCGGGTCGTTGTGGTCGATATCGGCCTTGGCGAGGGATTCTGAGGTGCCGATGCGATGGTTTTCTCCTCCGGAGCGCGTCGTGTTGTTCGCTGAGTCAGCGCGATGTCGACCGACCGGCCGGTGTCCTGGGTGCCAGTCGCCGCTCGAGCGGTCCCGGAGGATCGACCGATCCGCACACCGGCCATGGAAGTGCCTTCGTCATCCGATTCCATGGCCGCGTGAATAGCCATCCGGCGTTCACTCGTTCACTCGTTGGCTCACATTGCATGTGACATGTTCATATTTTGTCTAATTAAATAGGATAACTGATAAAAGAAACTGAGAAAAGCGATGGGGGTTCGCCGGCTGGATGGCGAATGTTCTCAAAGCGTGGGCATGTTGGTGGCTTTGAAGTGACTGTAACGGCCCGTTAGAGGCCAGGATGATGTTAATGGAGATCTTTTCGTTAAGGAAAACGAAATGTACAGGAAATCGGTGTGTGGCCTCATTTTGTCCGCCGGATTATGCGTCGCTCATGCGCAAAGTAGCGTGACGCTTTACGGGCGGGTTGCTTCCGGACTTGATTTCGTTACGAACGTGGCGACGCCAAGTGGTCAATCGAAGACCAACTATCGTTTCGGAAGCAATCAGTACGGTATCAGCTGGTGGGGATTGACCGGCAAGGAAGATCTCGGCGGCGGGTTGAAAGCGGAATTCAAGCTCGAAAGCATGTTTACCGCCGGAACGGGGCAGTTGCCGGGGCAAAGCCTGTTCAACCGATACGCATATGTGGGCCTCGGCAAGGACGGCTGGGGAAGCGTGTGGGCGGGCCAGGTCATGAGTCTGACCGACGAGACCGGATTTTATCTCGACCCGTTCGGGCAGCAGGCAACGGGTATCGCGAACTTTGCCAAGGGGCGTGCGTGGGGTTCGCGTTCCAATACGTTGACCTATAACTCACCGAAATGGGCAGGCTTCTCTTTCCGTCTTCAGAACGGCTTCGGCAACCAGGTCGGAAATTTCCGCGGGAGCAGGCAGTTCAGCGGAAGCGCGGCCTATTCTCTCGGTGACTTCAATGCATACGGGGTCTACGAGGAGATCCGTGACGCCAACGGGAAATTCTCGGATCCCTACACCGCGTCGCGCGAGTACATGATTGGCGGCACCTATCAATTCGGCGCGCTGAAGGTGTACACGGGGTATCAGGCCCTGGTGTCATCCGGACGCGATACGGTACCCAATTTGGACAATCCGGCCGGTGCCACGCGGAACGAACAGGAATGGCTGGGGGCAACCTATCAAGCGAACGCCGCGTTGGCGCTCCAGGCAGGGTGGTACCACGGCAACGCGAATCACGGCGGCGGCAGCGGAAACCTCGGGGTTGTCGGCGCGACGTATAGCCTGTCGAAGCGCACATTCGTGTATGCGACGTTCGGTGCCATGTTCAATGGCAGGACGGCGAACTTCCCGGTCGAAACGGCGGATTCCTTGCCGTTGCCGGGGCACAACCAGCAGGGCGGGTACTTCGGCATGATGCACTACTTCTGAAATATGACGGAGACCAGGGGGAAAGGCGTGTCGGCGTCGGTCCTTCATCGGCCGGGCGCCCCGTTCTCGCGGGGCGCTTCGGCTATGCCGGAATCGGGACGTCCGCGAGCGCGCCCTTTCTTCGACCTCGACGGGGCACGGCCTCGCGGCGGTCATCCATGGAGCGATACAAATCATGAGCAAGCGAATCCTCTTCGAGAGCAAACTCGCCGGGCACGTCACAACCGGCTGGCCGCAGCTTCCTGTCGCGGCGAACGGTAGCGATACAACGCACCGTTCCGCATATGCGAAGCTTCTCGAGGGCCCCGTTTCCAAGATCGCCGGTAACGTGCCCGAGCGCTCCGATGCCACCTCTGTTGCGATATTGGGTTATAACTGATGCCTTGCGAGCAGGCGATCCAGGCTGCTTGCCTACGGGCATAGGGTGCCCGGAGAAAAATGAAGGTGGCGGGTGAATATCGACGAACGTATCGAACCGGCGCCGTATTCCAGCGCCTGGCCCGCTGCTTTTCCAGCGGGGGCTGCAAGGATTCGACGGGCCCTCTCCGATGCGGCTGGAGCGAACCTGCGTCCCGGCAAGCGAACCGATTTCCATGCGACGGACGGTTCGCGCATGTTGATTGAACGGACGCGGTGCTGTGCAGGCGGGCGGCGATGCGACCGCGATCGATGCAAACGGATCGTTTCGGTTCCCGGCTGAATGCGGGATTGCGCCGTCGTTACCAGCCGTCCTCGCTATGGTCCGGATACAGGCTGCCGCATTGACTATCGCTCCTGCTGCCGTTCAACTCTGCTTGGTAGCAAGCTGACGCCTGCAGTATCTCCATTGCGGTCCGTTGCCGCTTGACCTGACCGCGGGCAAGCTGTGTTCTGCCGACATATACGCTGGCCGTCTATCCGCGGCGCCGAAACGGACGCGTTGTAGGCGGCCAGCCGTGAAGTCGCACGTCAGTGCGGGATATCGACGATGCCGTTCGCCACCTGGATCGCATTCGCGGCCGGCACGCTCGCGATCGGCGGCAGATTCGCTGCGGCGAGCTGCGGCGCCTGTCCAGGAACGCCGCCACGCGGTGTCGTCCGAACGATTTGCGACGGAGGCAACGGCGTTCCTCGCGTCAGGTGATCCCACATCAGGTTGAGCGCCTGCAGATAGTAGTAATGAACCGGGATGAAGCGCGTATCGAAGCCGGCGACGGACAGGAACGCATCGAAGTGCTGACCGTTCGTGATTTCGTAGAACGATAGCTGACTGTGCGCGCCGTCGGCGATGCTGTTCTGCGCGAGATAGGCCCGCGACGCGTGGTTGACCGGAACGAGTGCATCGCTGCGGCCTTGCACGATGATGGTCGGCTTGTTCTGCAATTTCCCCGTAACGCGCACGGCCGAGACGCTGGCCGCCATGGCCGGATTGCCTTGCGTCCACAGTGCGTGCAAACACGCAGCACCCGCGTAGCTTGCGTCGCTGGTGGCGAGCCGGTGGTCCGCCGCGCCAGTGGCGCCGGCGTTATACACGAGATTGATGCCATTCGTTGGTGGAACGCCGTTGCCGGTACCGAAGACGTTGAGCATCGGCGAATTCCCGGCCGGTGCCGCTGCTGCGCCGGAGGCGTTTGTCGTGCCGAAGCTGAAACCGCACAGGTTGTCCGTCGCGCTCGAGCGTGTATACGCGTTCGCATAGGTGGCCGCGACAGCTGGCACGGCCTGTGAATCCCACATCGGCGCCTGCAGGAAGTCCGAATCGGTTTCGTAACCCGCTGCATGCAATTGCGCGAGCGCACTCGAAGCCTGGCTTTGCAGGTCGTTGCCGGAAATCACGCCTGCGGCGGCAAGGGACGAGCAGCGTGCCGCTCGAATCGAATTCGTGGTGGAATGCGGCAACGCGCTCAGATACGGCGCCGTGGTGAGCTCGCTGGCCGCTGCGGCGCATGGCTGCAGCATGTTCGCGAGCGTCATGTAATCCGCCAGCGGCTTGCCCGCGGCACTGATCGCCGAGCCGCCTTCGCGAATCTGTGCGCCTGCTCCCAGGTTCACGTTGACTTGCGGTTCGCCGACGACCACGGCCGTGATCCAGCCTTGCGTATCCTGTTCGGCGGCGGCAAGCGATGCGCCGCCACCGTTGCTGACCGACGCGGCGATCGTCGAGATGCTGCCGGGAAGATAGCGGACGCCGCGACGTGAACCGTCCAGCAGTGGCCCGAACTGCTGGTTGAGCGCCCAGTAGGCGAACTGCACGGCCTCCAGCGTGTCCTTCCCCCAGTCTTGCTCCGGGTTTTGCTGCGAGTGCGCATGCTTGAACGCATAGCGGTTCGGGAAGTCGCGGTTGTAGGCCGCGAGCGTTGCTGCACCCACGTTGGCGGTGAAGATGCTGCGATGCCCGGCCGAGCCGGCGCTCGCGAGCGTCCCGTCGATCAGCGTGACGGTATCGGTCGCGAGTTCGTGCGCGCCGTTTCCGGTGCCTTTGTCGGTATAGGCGACGGCGCACGCACGTTTGAGTCCCCATTCACCGGCCGCCGAGATCGCGCCGTACACGCCGCGCGAGCCCGACGAGGTCGCAGTGACGATACAGGGATGGGCGGGATCGAACCCGGCGGGCACCTGGACGAGCAGGCTGACGTTTTGCGTGCCGCTGCCGTCGTCGGCGAACGCGAGATATTCGGTGCCGGCGATCTTGCCCTCCCCGAGCGTGTCGTTGCCGGCGAGATCGACATTGGGCCCCCAGAAGCGGCCATAGCCACCATTGGTCGACATGTCGACCAGTGCACGATAGTTGGACCAGATGGCCAGCCGGCGCAATTCGGCCGCAACGGGGCTGGTGGCATTCGCGAAAGCGGGCGGCGTTGCCGAGGCGAGTCCCGTTTTGCCGAGACCGCCGGTCAACAAGTCGTCCGTACTGCCGTCGTAGGTCGTGGTTCGGACGTCTCCGGCGACAAACGCAGGCAACTGATTGGCCTGCGGCTTGACGCTATCATCGCCGTTGCATCCGGCAAGCACCGTCGTTGCCAGCACTGCGGCGCAGGCCGCCGTGAGTGCCGATGCGGGATGGCGTTGCGGGGCGTTCGCCGTATCGTGTGTCATGCAGGTCTCCGTTCGTCGCATTGTTTGTGTCGGACTTCGTCGACGAGCGGAGGAGCAATATCCGGACCATGATGCAATGCCATTCGGCACTTGCGGCGGATGAGCTGCTTGCGAGCGGCGACTTGATGAAACAGGGCAAAGCAGTGTCTCTGGCGGGAGACGTCCAGTCCACGAATGGAGACGAATGGCGCATGTAAATGCCGTCGCGCGGCACCCCGACATGTGTCGGTAACGTCGCTTCGGGTGGTGCGGTCGGCGCGCGAAGCAGGCGCGACAAATGGCTGACGTCGATCGATGTCAGATCCCGAGCGCGGCCATTTTCTTGTAGAGCGTCGCGCGTCCGATGCCGATCCGTGCCGCCGCCTTCGATACGCATCCGTCTTCCGATCGCAGCGCGGCGCTGAGAAAGTGCTTCTCGAACGTTCGCATTGCGTCGTCGTAGCTTGCTCCGTCGACATCCATGTCATGCGTCGCGGCCGGTTCGCGGACAAATTCGGGACTGGAGAGCGTGGCGTTCATGTCGCCACCGACGAACGGAGCCAGCACGTTCGCGGTGATGCACAGGCGATCGGAAAACATCACCGCCCGCTCGAGCGTGTTGCGCAATTCGCGCACATTTCCCGGCCACGCGTGCTCGCGTAGCAACTGCAGCGCGTCTTCGCTGAGCGCCGGGCGATCGATATGGTGATGTGTCGCCAGGTCGTCGAGAATCATGTCCGATAGCGCCGCGATGTCATGCGCACGCTTTCTCAACGGCGGCGTTTGAATGGTGAGCACGTTGAGCCGGTAGTAGAGGTCGGCGCGGAAGCGGCGAGCGGCAACGAGTTCGGCAAGGGCGACCGAGGTCGCCGCGATGATTCTCGCATCGCTCACGACGACGCGATTCGAGCCCAGCGGTTCGAACTCCTTTTCCTGTAGCACTCGTAGAAGCTTGCTTTGCAGCGAGAGCGGCATGTCGCCGATTTCGTCCAGGAAAAGCGTGCCGCCGTGAGCCAGTTCGAACTTGCCGACCCTGCCTTTTCGGTCGGCACCGGTATAGGCGCCCGCTGCCGCGCCGAACAGTTCGACTTCGAGCAGCGAATCGGGAATCGCTGCCACGTTGACGGCGACAAATGGCTTGTCTGCGCGCGCAGATGCGCCGTGTATCGCATGCGCAATCAGCTCCTTGCCGGTACCGGTTTCACCGAGCAGAAGCACGGGGGAGTCCACTTGCGCGGCGCGCCGCGCAAGTCGCTTCACTTCCATGGTCGCGGGGCTCGTGCCGACGAAATTCGCCAGCCCGTATCGGGCGCGTCGCGTCTGCGCGAGTGCATGGCGCGCAGCGATGAGCTCCGCTTGGAGGCGCGAGTACTGGCTGAAGAGCGGTGTGAGTGCCTTCAGTTCGCCGAACAGGGCAAAGCCGATGGCGCCGATGATGGCGCCGTTGTCGTCCTTTAGCGGCAGCCTCGTCACGACGAACGGTTCGTGTTCGGTTTCCAGGATGTCCAGCAGGATCGGTTTGCCGGTTTCGACAACCTCTCGCATGAGGCTGTTGGGTATGACCGCTTCGCAATCGAGGCCGATCGCGACTTTGGGATCGACAAAGCCGAAGTGGGCGGCGTACTTTTCGTTGATCCAGACGACTCTTGCCTGTCGGTCGACAATCAGCGTGCCCTCGCTGGAATTATTGAAGGTTTCGAAGAGGGAGCGCATCGCGCGTCCCCATACATAGTTGTAGTCGCTCAGGTTGGTACCGACCTCGGTTGCCATTCGGATTTTCTCCTTGTTGTGTGACAGTGCCGTCCGGTCCTGCTTGCCGCGAACCGTCTCGGGTTGGAGACGAAGGCGAGCAGTTTCTCAACTTGTGGACAGCCGGGCGAGTGGGAATTCCCCTTACAAATGACGGACCCTCGAACGACGCACCAATTTTTCGAATGAAGTGCGGATTCCTTAGCTTCCTTCTCGGGCCCATATGAAGCGGGAGCGATGATCGGCAGGCCGCGTGTTTCGAGGCACGTGCCGCGTCGGCGGATACGGAAAGTAGGCGGCAGGCATGGATGCTGCTTTTATCTGCTCTGCGTCAAGACCGGTCGGGTCGCTTTCCCGTTCAATCCTTGACGCAGTTGGCGATGTGCCTGGTCCGTTTCATCCGAACCGGCAGCGCAGTCAGGACGAGACGGTCCACCTTCTCCGTTGCGCTTGCCCCGTGCGTAGTATCCAAACAAGTAAAGGAGACGTCATGCAATTGCTTTCACGACGCCAATGGCGATGGCTTGTCGGTTTCTTCGCTGCGTTCGCAACGACTTCCGTATTGGCCGCGGTTACGCCAGGACCAGGGACATGGAGCGCACAGCAGACCTGGGCCGCGGATTCGGTGAACGGCGGCAACTTGACTGGCTATTTCTACTGGCCCGCGAGCCAGCCTACGACACCGAATGGCCAGCGAGCGCTGATACTGGTGTTGCATGGTTGCCTTCAGACCGCGTCGGGCGACGTGATCGACAGCAGCAACGCTGCCGGCTTCAACTGGAAGGCGATTGCGGATAAGTACGGCGCAATCATCCTCGCGCCCAACGCGACCGGCAACGTGTACAGCAACCACTGCTGGGATTATGCGAACACTTCCCCGAGTCGCAGTGTCGGGCATGTTGGTGTATTGCTGGATCTGGTGAATCGTTTTGTCTCAAACTCGCAATACGCGATTGATCCGAATCAGGTGTACGTCACGGGCCTGTCGTCCGGCGGTGGCATGACGATGGTACTGGGCTGTATCGCACCGGATGTTTTCGCCGGGATCGGCATCAACGCCGGGCCGCCGCCGGGCACGACGACCTCGCAAATCAGTTATGTCCCGAGCGGCTACACGGCGACGACGGCGGCGAACCAGTGCAAGGCCTGGGCCGGCTCCAACGCGGGCAAATTCGCGACCCAGATCGCCGGCGCGGTCTGGGGGACGTCGGACTACACGGTCGCGCAAGCCTACGGCCTGCTCGACACGGCGGCTTTCCGTATTCTCTACGGCGGCACGTTTTCCCAGGGAACAAAGGTGACGATTCCGGGTGGGGGAACGAACACGCCGTACTCCGACAGCAGCGGAAAGGTACGGACGCACGAGATCTCGGTGACCGGCATGTCGCATGCGTGGCCCGCCGGGTCGGGCGGCAAGAACTCGAACTATGTGGATGCGACCCACATCAACTATCCGGTATTTTTGATGGACTACTGGGTCAAGAATAACTTGCGTTCGGTGTCGGGGCCGACGCAATCCGGCTCCGCGCCGACCGGGCTGGTAGTGGCAGGTACGACCCAGACGTCGGTCTCGCTTTCGTGGAACGCGGTTGCGGGCGCAAGCAGCTACAACGTCTATCGCAATGGCAGTAAGGTCGGCTCGTCCGTGTCGGCAAGCTACACCGATTCGGGGCTGATCGCAGGGACGACCTATTCGTATACGGTCTCGGAAATCGATCCGAACGCAGGGGAGAGCGCCCAGTCTTCGTCGGTGTCGGCGACGACACAATCGAGCTTCGCGTGCACCGAGACGACGGCCACGAATTACGCGCACGTGCAGGCCGGCCGTGCGCATGATTCCGGCGGCACGGCCTATGCGAACGGGTCGAACCAGAGCATGGGACTGGATAACGTCTTCTATTCGAATACTTTGGCGCAGACGTCGGCCGGGTACTACGTCATCGGCAACTGTCCGTAATACGGAGCGCGTGTGTGATTACGCTTGGGCGGGCATTTGCCCGTTCAAGCGAACGTGTTGCCATCATGTGAAATACTGATGTCCGTCGTGAGCATGTGCTTCGACAAGACATTCAAATCAACTTGTCCGCATACCGCAATGCACGGATGCGCGTATTGCCTCTTCACGCATGCATGCCGCGACTCCGTGGCGACCTTGATGCGGGATGGGCGACGGCCAAAGAAGGTGACTTTCGGGTCGTATAGCGGATGAAAGTGATACATGGCAAGGATCGGCTTTCATCTTGGTCTACCCGCCACAAGCAGGGCACATCAATCGCGCGAACTGTTGGTTACGGGTGCCAGCACGATGTCGGTCGGCGTCGTGAACGGTTCTTCGTCGACGCCACGGACGTCATCCGTCGGACCTGCGGTTCCGATGGCCGATGCCCGCGCGCAAGCGCGTGCATGAAGGCAACGTCGCAGCAGAAGTCGCACACGGCCAGTAGGCGTGCTTCGACGCACTGCAGATCTCGTCGGTGGCGTACACGGATCCCCGGAAGTGGCCTGAGCCGGCAAGATGGAAGTCAGACGACGCTCGCAGCTCGGCTGTCATCGCCGTAGCGCGCGAACTTCTCCTTGTCTCATGCGCCGACTTGCGCACATGGCACGTTCGCGATACGGTGTGCGGGGGCTTTTCGCGAACGTTTGACGAACCGTTTGTTTGAGACCATTGGGGCTGTCATTTACTGAAGAAGGGAAGATAGATGAACAAGCAGGACCTGATTGACGCAGTGGCGTCTGCCACGGGATCGAGCAAAACGATCACGGGCGAGGCCATTGATGCCGTCATCGGCGCGATCACGAAGGCCGTGATCAAGGGCGATACCGTACAACTCGTCGGATTTGGTTCCGTTAGCCAGGGCAAGCGTGCCGCGCGCACGGGGCGCAACCCGGCGACAGGCGAGGAGATCCAGATCGCCGCCGCGAAGACCGTGAAATTCACGGCAGGCAAAGCATTCAAGGACGCGCTCAACGGTGGTCAGTGGTAGGCTTCCTCCGGCATGTAGTCAACTGTCTGAAAAGGGCGAGAAGATCGGCGGCGAATGCGTGCTGAACCCTTTGCCCGTAGGTAACCGAGTGGGTGCCGGGATGTACGGGCTTACTCGTTGTGTGGGTTGATGTTGTTACCCAACAGGCTGGCGAGGTCGAAACGACGGCTCGTTTCGCACCGGCATGCCGCAGTTTGATCCGATGACGCTGATCGGATTCGGACAAATCAGAGGACCGGTCGGACATTCGTTCCAATGGATTCGAAAATATTGCGACGGCGCCCATACATGCGGGCAAGCTGGTCATTCGTGATCGCTACATCCGGCTCATGTTTTCCCGATCCCGCAATCGCCCAGCCGCACGGATGGTGACCCACCAAGGAGAATCCAGATCGTGTGGAATGGGCGCATGCAGGATGATTCGGTCTAACCGATTGGTGACAGTGCCGCGTGTATGACCCAATTCAAGCGGACGCCCGATATCAGGTACATCTCTGCCGGGAATACGGTTGTCAGCGATTTTCTCTAGCGCTGTCTGACTCGTGGCCTTGGCGACGCAGCGCTGAAATTGCCTCTCGTCCATTTCATGCGGGTCTTCACCGAGCAAGGTTTCAAAAGTTCGTTATACGGAAAGGCCAGCCTTTTTGCCGTACAGTCTTGTGCAGGTCGCTGTTGAGGCTCAACGCGTCATACCACGGGCCTTGAGCTCGATCCACTTCGCAACCTGAAGCAGCTTGCCGTCGGAATTCCTTCCGGCAATGACTTGAATTCCTATGGGAAGCCCGCTTGCTCCTGTCAGGAAGGGCAGTGATACCGTAGGAAGCCCGCACAGACTCCAGAACATCGACATCACTCCGGATCCGGGGCCCTCTTCGAGAGTAGTCGCTTCACCGCAGGCAGACAGCGTAATGACCGCGTCAAACTCGTCGAGCAATTTTTGCGCCGCTTCCGCGTAACCGTCAATGGTTGCATTTAACCGGATGTACTGCGACGCGCTGATCTTGCTGCCGTCTTCGACACATTGGCGCAACGGCCCGCAAAGTTGCGCAAGATCGCTTGGCGGGAGCGTTCCGAAACGATAAGACATATGAGCGTCCAGGAGACTCATCGTCACCTCGGGTGCGCTGCTCATCGAGTCGTCCATTTCGATGACGCTGACATTGATCTTCAGATCATCGGCAAATCGGTGCAGTGCCTGACGCGCGTCTTCGGAGCATCTTGACCATCCTGGTCCGTGTACCACGGCAATTCGAGGGGGCAGTGAGGCATCCAGCGGCTTTCGCAATGACGGTTGATAGGCGCTTGCAAACAGCGAAAGATCGTCGACCGAACGCGCAAGCAATCCGAGATGCGAGAGACGAGGAATCAGAATGTTCGAACCCGACATGTCCGTGAATCCGAAACTCGGCTTGAAAGCGAAGGCACCGCAAAACGAGGCGGGAAGCGTTGTCGACGCGGTGTGCTGCGTGCCAAGGCCAAGCGGCACCATGAAATCGACTACGGACGCGGCTGCGCCGGAAGACGACACCCCCGGGGAGCGGCTGATGTCCCTCGGGTTTCTTGTTTCAGGCGGGTGGTACATCCCGAACTCGGAAGTCGTCGTTTTCCCGACGATGACTGCACCGGCATTGCGCAGAACCGTTACGGCAGCTGCGTCTGTCGACGGGACTCTGCCACGATAGAGCCTGCTGCCGTATTCCGAGGGCATGTCATGCGTGTCGAATACGTCTTTTACGCCGACCGGCAGGCCATGCAGGGCTCCAAGGACCTCGCCGTTGCGCCGCCGGCGGTCGGCAAGATCTGCGCGTTCTCGCGCCCCCTCGAAGTCGAGGTGGCTCCAGGCGCGAATTTCCGGTTCGCGTTCGTCAATACGCTCGATGCTGGCCTCGAGCAACTCCCGGGCCGAGATATCGCCTGTGGTAATCAGCACCATTGCTTCGGTTGCCGACAGGCTTGTGAGTTTGGGGTTTTCCATCTCTTGTTCGTATCAAGTAAGGAGTGGGACGCTCAGGCCTGGTGCTCGTTCCGTCGTGGTTTCGTTCGCGCAAGGACTAATGCCGAAAGTTGCTTTGGCAGACGCCGCCGGGACCAGATGCCTTCGCGGAAAAAGAGCACACATAGAACGAATACGGTTCCCTGGATTAGAGTCACCCAGCTGCCTAGCGGGGCAAGGTACTGCTGCATACCGACGAGTACCGCTGCGCCGATAAGCGGTCCGATCAATGTTCCAGTTCCCCCGATGAGTGTCATCAGTACAGCTTCGCCGGAGAGCTTCCAGTGAACGCCGGCCAGCGTGGCAAGCTGGAAGACAACTGCATCGAGCGACCCGGCGAGTCCCGCACAGGCGGCGGCAATCCCGAACGCGATTACCTTGAACCTGTCGACGCGATACCCCAGCGATACGGCACGTTTCTCGTTGTCGCGTATGGCGCAGATGGCCATTCCGAAGTCGGTCCGTAACAGACGATGAAGGCCCCAGAACACGGCAAACAGCGCCATCGCGGTGATGTAGTACAAGGTGAGATCGCTTCTGAGATCAATCAGGCCGAATAGATTTCCTCGAGGAACGGAGTGGATGCCGTCCTCCCCGTGAGTGAAATCCGTCTGCAGATAGTAGAAGTACACGATCTGTGCGATGCCAAGCGTAATCATTGCCTGATAGATTCCGCGCCGCCTTATGGCGATGGCGCCCATGACCAGCCCCAGAGCCGTCGCGAGGACGACGCCGAGTGCGATGGAGATCTCCGCGGACAGGTTCCACCGGGAAGCAGCCTGCGCAGTAACGTACGCCGCGGTACCGAACAGAGCGGCCTGTCCGAACGAGACAATTCCGGCAAAGCCGAGCAGGAAGTTAAAGGACGCTGCGAAGATGGCAAACAGCGCGATCTTGATC
Organism: Burkholderia sp. BCC1985; assembly: GCF_905339915.1. Classification (NCBI taxonomy): domain Bacteria; kingdom Pseudomonadati; phylum Pseudomonadota; class Betaproteobacteria; order Burkholderiales; family Burkholderiaceae; genus Burkholderia; species Burkholderia sp. BCC1985. The sequence goes on along the minus strand of NZ_CAJPGY010000008.1, from coordinate 41,539 downwards.
AGGATGATTGGATAGACGACGTGTGGAAGAACGGCGATAGCGGCGAGACAGGCGACAGGCGTGAATCGGGAAACACGTCTGAGCGTGCTGTCAGGCGATTCGGTTGATGAACGTCCCGAATTTTTGCTGGCAGAGAATTCGTGGGATTTGACGACCGAAATGCCAAACATGCCCTGAGGCCGTAGCAGGAGCACCACGCACATGAATCCGAAAATAATCAGTTCGGATGCCTGCGGATACACCACCTGAGTCAAACTTTCCAGAACAGCGAGTGCGAAACTGGAGATGACGGTTCCAGCGATCGATCCCAACCCGCCGATCACGATGATTGCGAAGGCGACAAGAAGGATATTGTCGCCCATGAGGGGACTAACCTGATATATGGGCGCAGCAAGCGCGCCCGCCATCCCGGCGAGTACCGCGCTGATAGCGAATGTCACGCTGAAAACGCGCCCAACCCTGACGCCCAGCGCTTCCGCAATTGCGCCGCTTTCCGACGACGCGCGCAAGACGGATCCGATGCGGGTCTTGTCTATGAGCCACCAGAGGGCCGCGCAGGCACACACTCCGATTGCTACTACCCAGAGACGATACGCCGGGAAGACGATGTAGTGAAGATCGACTATGCCGGAGAGCCAGTCGGGAGTAGAGAGCGGTAATCCTGACGATCCGAATCGCGCCTGGAACGCTCCCTGAATTGCCGTGGCCAGTCCGAAAGTCAGCATGAATCCATACAGCGGATCGAGGCCGTACGTGCGTCTGACAAGCATCCGTTCAATCAGCCAGCCAAGCACCCCGACCAGAGCGGCGGAGACCAGTAGTGCAGGAAGGTATCCAATGCCGAGATAGTAGTTGGCAGCCCACGCCGCGAATGCTCCCATCATGAAGAAGACGCCATGGGCCATGTTTAACGTGTTCAGCAGGCCAAAGACCAGCGAAAGGCCCAGACTCATGAGGGCATAGAATGATCCGTTGACGAGCCCGATCGTCAGGGAACCGAGAAATATGTCGAGCATGGTCTGCCCTCACAGTGCCAGGAGATGGGTGAAACGGGCCAGGTCCTTCCGGACCGTCTCGGTCGGTTCATCGGCTACGACGTAGCCGTCCTCGAGGAAGAGCATGCGGTCCGCGAGGCTCATAACGAATGAGAGATTCTGCTCGACGAGCACAATCGTGTAACCGCGCTCCTTCAAGCGCTTCATGGCGGCCTTGATGATGCCGACGAAGACTGGAGACAGTCCTTCGCTGGGTTCATCGAGGATCAGGATGCGCGCACCGGTCCTCAAGATGCGACCGATCGCGAGCATCTGCTGCTCGCCGCCACTGAGCTGGCCTCCGTAGTGTCTACCGCGCCTCTGCAAGTTGGGGAACAATTCCTTTATCTCGTCAATGGAGAGTCCGCCCTGACATACGGTCGGTGGCAGAAGAAGATTTTCGTCCACGGTCAGCGACGCGAAAATGCCCCGTTCCTCAGGGCAATATCCAATTCCGAGCCTTGCCAGATAAGAGGGACTCCTGCCAGTAACCGGAGCGCCAAAAATATTTACGTCACCGCTCTGATTGGGCATCATCCCCATGATGGCGCGGAGTGTCGTGGTCTTGCCGGCTCCGTTGCGCCCACTGATTCCGAGCACTTCACCCGACATGACGCGCAGGTTAACGCCGAACAGTGCCTGCGAATCTCCGTACCAGGCCTTCAGGTCCGAGACTTCGATGGCCGGGTGGCCCCTCTGGGTGGTTCCGTCGATGCGCTTCATTCGGCTGTCCCGATATACGCTTTGATCACGCGTGCGTCGCTGGATACCTCGACATAGCTTCCATGACAAAGTACGGAACCTTCTGCCATTACAGTCACCTGGTCCGCCAGTGCTTCAACGACCTTCAGATTGTGTTCGATGAGTACGACACTGCACGTCTTCGCCGTTTCCGAAATCAATTCGACAACGGGGGGAATGTCTTCCCGAGCAAGACCCGCCATTGGCTCGTCAAGTAGCAGAAGTTTTGGGCGCGGCGCCAAGGCGGTCACGATCTCAAGGAGGCGACGTCGTCCATACGACAGTTCCGATGCGGGCCGATGGCGATTGCTCCACAGCCCGGTCTGTTCCAGAAGACGATTGGTGTCGATGTTCGAATAGGCCGCGGCTCCCGATCGCTGGAGCATCCTCAAGATCCCGCACCCACGCATGGTGGCCATCTTGATGTTTTCTGCGACGGACAGATTCGGGAAGACGGAGCAGATCTGGAATGAGCGGCCGACGCCCAGCCTGGCAAGCCTGTCCGCGGCAAAGCCATTTACGACGTTGCCCTCGAAAGAGAGAACGCCCGCCGACGGTTTGACATGACCGCTCAGCACGTTGAAAAGGGTGGTTTTCCCCGCACCGTTTGGTCCGATGACCGCATGAACACCGCGCCGGCCAACTCGCAGCGAGACATCGGTGAGCGCCTTGAAACTGCCGTACCTGACAGCGAGATTGCTTGCATCCAGCAACGGAGTCACGTGGCCGCGGGCGGGCTTTGAGGGCGAGTTGTTCGAAAGGGGGCGCAACATCGTCAATCGCCCTGCTTATTTCGAGGGAAGCTGGCAGCCAGATTGGGCGGCCGGCCGAAAAGCAGCGGCCGCAGGAACGGTCCCGATGCGCTCGTAGTAATCCCAAGGCGTCTTGACATCGCCGGGCTTGCGGACCTGATACACGCCGAGATCGTAAGTAACACGGCCGTTCGCCTCGAGGTGCGCAACCTGCCCGAATTTGTCGACAGGAATCTTCCGCATCTCCGCCGTTACGGTGTCTGCGTTGTCGGTGTCGGCAACCTTCGCTGCCTTGAGGTAATGCATCACGGAAACATAGACACCGGCCTGCTCACGGGTCGGCATACGCCCCTGTTTGGCAAAGAAACGTTTGGCGAAGGCGCGTGTGCCATTGCTCTCATTCCAGTAAAAGCCCGACGTGATGGTCAACCCTTGTGCCGCTTGCAGCCCGATGCTATTCACGTCAGTGATGAATGCGTGAAGCGCGGCAATTCGTTGTGTGTCCGGCTTGATGCCGTACTGCGCCGCTTGCTTGATCGCGTTGATCGTGTCAGTGCCGGCGCTCGCCAGCGCGATCACCTGCGCCCGGGATGCGCGAGCACGCAGAAGCAGCGTCGAGTAGTCCGTCGTACCCAGCGGGCTCTTCGCGCTGCCGACCACTTTCCCGCCTTCCGATGTCACGACAGTGGACGCGTCTTTTTCAAGCGCGTGGCCGAACGAATAGTCGTCGGTCAGGAAGAACCAGTTCTTGTAACCCTGCTTCATCAGAACCTTCGCTGTCCCTTGTGACAGCGAATAGGTGTCGTCGGTCCAGTGTGAAACATAGGAAGAACATTGCGAGCCCGTGATGTCCACCGCCGCAGCCCCCGATACCATCAGCAGGCGCTTTTTTTCTCTGGCGATCGAAGCTAGCGCATACACCACACCCGTGTTAGGGAGGTCGACTATCACGTCGACTCCCTTCCGATCGAACCATTCGCGAGCGATAGTGGACGCGATCTCGGCTTTTTCCTGGTGGTCTGCGCTCAGCACTTCTACCGGCACACCGTTAACCTTGCCGCCGAAGTCCTCGACGGCCATTTTTGCAGCGAGGATCGAACCAGGTCCACCGACGTCGGCGACCACGCCACTTTGATCACCAAGTACACCGATAACGATCTTGTTATCCGAAAACCTGGCGAATGCAGGGATCGAGAGCGTCGACGCGACAGCGCAGCACAGCAGCTTTTTGAGCATGAGAGGGCCCTTCGATTAGAGAGCGCTGGGAGTTGCAGTTCCGGGGATTGGATGCGATGCGAGCCGTAGTGCGCAGCCCGGTTCGTTTTCGAGCAGCGGGCGCCCGTCGACGCCTTCGGTCGGCAGGCCAAGAAAGGCAAGGGCGGTTGGTGCGATATCGACCAGGTGAGTGTCGACCGACAATGCATCCGCGCCTAAATCCGGGTGGTTCAGAACAAGAAAGGGGGACGTTTCTTCTGCCCCCCAGCCACCGTGCTGGCCATCTCCCATTTTTGGAGACTTGCCCGGCTCGGCGGCAATCCAGCGCTGACCGCTAACGCCATACGCATTCGTATCGCTGATAAAACCCATATTGATTGCGGCGACCAGATGTTCGTCCGCTGGCATCCCGAGGCTGGTCAGCGATTCGCCATGACGAATCGAATCGACCCAAGGAAGATCGGCCAGAGTCCTGATGACCTCACGCGCCTTCGCTCGTGCGTCGTCTGTTGCGTATATCAGCGCGGATGTTCCCTGGCTCGCTACAGCGATACTGCCCGTCGAGAGTTCGGGACCAAAGCCGCGCGCGGCCAGGAACTCATCCACATTGACCGAGCCACCGATGGTTTCCTGGCCATGATCGGATCCGATGAGAAGCAGGATGTCTTCTCCCTGTCCGCGCAGGGTCCGGATGCACTCGACCACCGTCCGGACCTGCTGATCCGCGCAACGCAGCGCCTCCCGATGTTGCGGGCCACCGAGCGACGCGCCGTGCAGCGTCAGGTCGGGGTTCGCGATCCAGAGAACGGAGACAGTTGGCTTTTGCTCCGCCAGGATCTCCTTGCAGAATCGGGCGACCATTTCAAAATCCCCCGCGATGTCATGGCTCACGCGAAGATGTTGCGGATCGGCAAGCCGCTTACCTCCCGGGCCGAACGAGCCCGCCCGGTGATAGATAAAGCCATGGTGCTCCGGGTCCAGGAAGTAGGCAGCACCAGGTGATACGTTGGAAAAGCCGACGAATCCATCAAGATGCGCCACCCGCTCCGCAAGCGTCGGAACTTTCAACGTACCGCCTGTCGCGCGACGCATGTGATCCCGAAAGTCCGGCGCACCTACGTCGCGTACCACCACTCGTCCTTCCTCCAGCAAGCCCATGCGATTTCCGTGGAGTCCATGGCGACGCGGCATGCATCCCGTTGCGATCGTCGCGGCGGACACTCGCGTGACTGACGGAAAAACGGCCTGATGGTTGTCACACCAGACATGATCACGCGCCAGTTCAGCGAGGCTCGGCGTCAGCTCATCGGAAATCCAGTGACGGCTGAGGCCGTCGCAACACATAAACACAACCTTCCGCTTCAGCGTCATTGCTTGTTCCGGTGATGTCGTTAAGCGGGACCTATGCGGCTCGTCCCATTTGCGACCTGAACAGTACATTTGTGACGTGACTCTTTTGTGACGCCATGGGGACATTTGCGACGACCGAGTCTTTCGCATACACTGGCGCCATTGCAGCCCCTGACAGGGCGCGAACGACCTCCATCGAGTAAGAATGCGAGATATGGCGATAAGAAGTGAGATAGAGCGTGATGAGGGGGCGGCGGACGCACAGTTGATGGCCCGCGTTTGCTGGAACTACTTCAAGGAAGGATTGACGCAGGAAACAATCGCTCAGCAACTGGGGTTCACTCGCAAGCGGGTCAATCGGATCCTGAACGACGCGCGCACGAATGGCTTCGTGCAGATCGCGATCAATAGCCCATATGGGGCTTGCATGGAACTCGAGGCGGGACTGCGGCAAAAGTACGAGTTGCGCCACGCGATAGTTGTGCCGGTCGCGTCAGAGGAGACGGACGTACGCACATTGGTGGGCGCGGCAGCAGGAAAGTACATCAGTGACAATCTGCGTCCGGGCGCGACGCTGGGTATTTCGTGGGGCGGGACCATCAACTCGGCTGCGCAGAATATCGTGCGACGGCAGGCTGCCGAGAACAAGGTAGTTCTGATGTGCGGCGGGCTATCGAAAAGCACCCAAATCAATCCCTTCGATAATGCGTCGCTGTTCTCTCGTGCGTTGGATGCAACCTGTTATTACATGACGGCTCCGCTAATTGCTGCGAGCGAAAGCCTGCGCGAGGCGCTCGTCGAAAGTGAGCCAATTCGGTCCGTTCTGAACATGGTTCAAGAGATCGACTTGGCGCTGCTCAGCGCAATCGACCTATCCGAGCAGTCGAAAGCGCTCGAGTACGATGTCATATCGCAGGAAGCTTGCACCTCACTGCGCGCCGCTGGAGCAGTCGGAGATGTGTGCGGACACTACCTCGATGCGTCCGGGGCCACAGTCGCTCATCCGCTGGTGCGCTGTATCGTGCACCCGCAACTCGACCAGTTGCGGGCAATTCCAGAGTTGGTACTCGCAGCCGGCGGCGTGCACAAGGTCCCGATTATTCAGGGGGCAATACGTGCGGGCCTTTGTCACGTCCTTATCACCGACGAAAAAGCAGCTGCGGCTCTGCTTCAGTCGTAGATATTCGAAAGCGTCCCAGGCGATCGCGCGGCCGCATTACGCGACCGTGCAGACCGGCACCGGGATAGCCTCGCATCGACCTGTGGCGGACTTCTGTGACCAATCCGCCAGTGAGTCTCGCGTCGATTGAAGCGCTGCCACATAAATACGGGCGCTTTTCCAGCACTGTTTGCACGCATGCAGCCAGCGAATTGAAGCCGGATCGCATGTCAGTCACATCAGCGGCGATCCAGATTCGCATGTCTGGAGTGGTCACTTCAGCCAGTCCCGCAGAATCCCTTCTGCGAATTCATGCGACACACCGCGAATGCGAATCCGCCAATTGCCGGCCTCAATCTCGATCTCGCAACTCGGTCGCGTCCAAGGCGAACGGTTCGAATGCTTGACTGGAGGCGTTTTACAGCCGCCTGAAGATGCCGATCTTGCCAGACCATCCAGGGATTGGGACTTTCCCCAGTGCGACACCGGTGTCGTCCTGTCGTATCGGCCGCAATCGCCGGATCGCGGAGCATTGATTGAACGATCAAGATTGATTGATCAGTTTTGCATAACTACATTGGCGACCACGCGTAACGAGAAGGGACAGGAAATGGCGAATCGGGTGTCTTTGCGCCACGCTGGCGCGTCGCAGAGTCACGATTCTTCGCCAAGCGGGGTCCTCATCTACGGGTTACGCGACGTGGGTGATTGAATCACTGCCGAGAATCAGTGGCGCTGTTGTTTGAACCATGACCCGTCAGCGCTCTATTTGTAGGGCTGGAACGGTGCCTGGATGAATCAGGCAGGGAAATACTTGAAAGGTGACTCGGAGCCGATGTTCCGGGAAAGAAAAATTTTCTGCGAGCGATCGCCGAGGAGGCAACAGGATGCAGTTTCAGCTCTCGCATGAAGGTCAGCCGCTTTACGGCAGATGGACGTATGTGGCTGTCGTTATCGGCGCCGGGCTTGGCATGCTTGTCGGCTATGCACCGCTCTTTAATGGGACGGTTGGAGTCTTCGTGCGTCCGCTATCCGCTGAGTTTGGGTGGGGGCGCTCGGAAGGCGCTCTGTCCTATTCCGCGTCAATGTTCGGGCTGGCCTTGGTAAGTCCCATGGTGGGCACCATGATGGACCGCTTTGGTATCCGCCGCGTGATCGCGTGCTCCGCCGTGGTGTTCGGCGCAGCGATGGCGGCTATGGCGTTGCAGAAAGGCAGCAAAACTTTGTGGGTCCTGCTGTCGGCGCTGGTTGGCGTCGCGGGGGCGGCCACTTCATCGTTGGGCTACCTTGCGGCGCTACCGCAATGGTTTGATCGGCGCCTGGGGCTGGCGCTCGGGCTGGCAATGTGCGGGGTGGGTTTGGGCACGGTGGTGATGCCGATGATTGCACAATTCCTGATCACGACATACGGGTGGCGCGCCGCGTACGCTACGCTAGGGTTTGGAACCATCGTGCTTTCGTTGCTGGCTTGTGCGCTGCTGCGAGAGCGGCTTGCACCGGCGAAAGCCGGCACGGCGTCACCACGCACCGGCGTGGCGTTGGCTGCTGCGCTGCGCAGCTACCGCCTCTGGGCGATCTGGTTGGCCTTCGTTCTGGCTTCCTCTGCCACGCTCTCACTTTGGTCGCACCTACCTTCGATGTTCGCGGATCGTGGTTTTACGGCACAGGAGGCTGCACGCAGCGCCTCAATGGTCGGCCTGGGCCTTTTGATCGGCCGCATCGTCACTGGCATCCTGATCGACCACATCCATGCGCCGTTCGTCGCAGCGGGCTTCTTTATCGGAGGAGCCGCAGGAATCTTGCTGTTGCGCGGTACAGGCAACTATGGCGCGATGCTGTCGGCGGCGGCACTGATTGGACTGGCCATCGGCGCCGAGGGGGACTTGATGACCTATCTGATCCGCTCTTATTTTGGCCTGCGCGCGTTCGGCACGCTGTTCGGCATCGCTCTGTCGGGATACGGCTTTGGCGCCGTCATCGGACCGATCGGGCTGGGTGCCTGGTTCGACCGCCACGGTGACTATGCCGTTCCGCTGTCGGTTTTGCCGATCGTCCTGGGTGTGGCTGCGGTGCTGGTGTTGTCGCTGGGGCGCTATCAGTATCCGTCAACGCGACAGGTGGCGAATGAGGCAGCACGACTGGACCTGGGTGGAGAAGCCACGGCAATCGATGCGGAACGCTGACCATTGACTACGCCAAGATGGCACATCTGGGACAGGCACGCGGACAGATGGAACCGGGTTCACCCTGGCAAGGATAATTCGTTGAGATACCGGCCGGTGTACCGAAAGGCACTACGGCAACGCGGTCGTCGTGCGGCCGTGGTCGTGGCTGAGGCTCGTGACGCGCCGCTCCGACTGCGGGATATTCCAGAACCGCACCGTGCCCGACATCGTGCTGGAGGTGCTGGCGCCGCATGACTTTCCAGTCGAGAACACGCTGACCGTCGGACAAACGAAATTCGTGACGATTTCTGCCAATCGCAATGCGACCGACCATTGGGTACGCATCGCGAGGCGGTCGCGAAGCGCAAGACGGAAACGATCAGACAGGTTTGTCGGGCGACGCCACGGGACATGAGTTCGCGTTTCGTCCCGAGGCCCAATCTGACACGGCACGAGCCGGTCGGTCGAGCGACCGATATCCGGACGGCCGGAGTGTCCGGATTCCGTTCGCTGTCAGTTCGAACCAACCCTTTCCCCCTCTTCGTCCATCGCCTTGCGCGAGACCACGGTGCCTTGCCGCACGTGGGTTTGCCGGACGTCTGCTGCTGGATAGCATGCGTGTTGCAACAAGCGAGGCGACGTCGTGCCTCGGCGGCATGTTCACGCCACGGTCGCCCCGCACCGTCACGACATCAATCTTTGGAGACGAAAACATGGAAGGGCTTTCGCAAGTCCAGGTGTTGGGCATCGATGCCGGCGGCACGATGATCGATACATTTTTCGTGCGTGCCGACGGGCGGTTCGTCGTCGGCAAGGCGCAGAGCAATCCGGAGGACGAGTCGCTCGCGATCCTCAATTCGTCGCAGGACGCGCTGGCGCACTGGCAGCGCGACATCGATCAGGTGTACCCGGAACTCGTGACCTGCGTGTATTCCGGTACCGCCATGCTCAATCGTGTCGTGCAACGCAAGGGGCTGGACGTCGGCCCGCTCGTGAACAAGGGTTTCGAGCACGTGCACTCGATGGGGCGCGCGATCCAGAGCTATCTCGGGTATGCGCTCGAGGAGCGGATCCATCTGAACACGCACCGCTATGACGAGCCGCTCGTGCCGCTCGCCCGCACGCGCGGCGTGACCGAGCGCACGGACGTGCAGGGCGATATCGTGATTCCGCTGCGCGAAGGCGAAGTTCGGCAGGCGACGCGCGAACTTGCCGCTGCAGGCGCAATGGCGATCGTGATCTGTTTCCTGCAGTCGCACAAGAACGCGACCAGCGAACGTCAGGCGCGTGACATCGTGCAGGACGAACTGAAGGCGATCGGCGTGGACGTGCCCGTGTTCGCGTCGGTCGACTAATATCCGCAGCGCAAGGAAAGCCACCGGATGAACACGACCGTGCTCGAAGCCTATGCGGCCGAGCCGTCGCGGCAGACGCTCAGGAAGGTGAGCGATCGGTTCCACAAACACGGCGCGAAGTTCGACTGGCGGGTGATGGCAACGCACGGCGGCACGATCAGCTGGAAGGCGAAGGAGCTCGCGCGCACGATCGTGTCCGGGCCGATCGGCGGCGTGATCGGCTCGAAGCTGCTCGGTGAGGCGCTCGGCTACGACAATATCGCGTGCTCCGACATCGGCGGCACATCATTCGACATGGCGCTGATCACGAAAGGCAAGTTCGCGATAGCGTCGGACCCGGACATGGCGCGACTCGTGTTGTCGCTGCCGCTCGTCACGATGGATTCGGTGGGGGCGGGCGCGGGCAGTTTCGTGCGGCTCGATCCATATAGTGGCTCGATCAAGCTCGGTCCGGACAGCGCCGGCTACCGGGTCGGCACGTGCTGGCCGGAAAGCGTCCTGACGACCGTATCGGTGTCCGATTGCCACGTCGTGCTCGGGTACCTGAATCCGACCAACTTCCTCGGCGGCCAAATCAAGCTCGACGTCGACCGGGCGCGCCAGCACATCAAGGCGCAAATTGCCGATCCGCTCAAGCTCACGGTCGAAGATGCGGCGGCCGGCGTGATCGAACTGCTCGATCTTCAGTTGCGCGAGTACCTGCGCTCGAACGTGAGCGCGAAAGGCTACAACCCGACCGAGTTCGTTTGCTTCTCGTACGGCGGGGCCGGGCCGGTTCACACGTATGGCTACACGGAAGGGCTCGGCTTCAAGGACGTCGTGGTGCCGGCCTGGGCCGCGGGATTTTCCGCGTTCGGCTGTGCCTGCGCGGACTTCGAGTATCGCTACGACAAGAGCGTCGATCTCGCGTTGCCCCTGCTTGCGCCCGATGCCGATAAGGTTCAGGCCGCGCAGATCATCCAGAAGGCCTGGGCCGAACTCACCGCGAAGGTCATCGACGAGTTCCGCATCAACGGCTTCAGCGAGCGCGACGTGATCCTGCGACCGGGTTTCCGGATGCAGTACATGGGCCAGCTCAACGATCTCGAGATCGAGTCGCCGGTCGCAGCAGTGTCACTTATACGAGGGTATTCCTCGAGGATTCGCAAGGCAACTCAACCTACATGGCGGTCGGCAAATGCTTGGTCACGTGTCGGACGGGTGCTCCACCGAGCGCCCCATCGTTGTCTCGCTGATCTCCGTTGGCCGAGTGCGTTCACCGATCAAAGGCGACTCCAGAGGCTGACGACACAGCGCTTTAGAGATCCAGCACAAGCATTGGGCTTTTCGACCGCGAACAGCACGGCGTGAACTGGTCAGCACGCGCCTGCTCTTCTGCGGTGAGGAACATGTCGCGGTGCTCCGGCGTGCCGTCCAGTACGCGCGTGAGACAGGCGCCACAGACACCTTGCTCACAGGAAGTAGGAACGCTGATTCCATTGGCGGTCAGTGCCGACACCACTGTCTGACCTGCCGCCACCTGGATGATCTTTCCCGTCGACGCGATTTGCACGTCGAAGGCGCCATCACTGCTCTTATCTGTGGGAGCCGCCGCGAAATACTCACGATGCAGCCGCTCCTCGGGCCAGCCTTCCGTCCTCGCGCTCTCGAGCACCCAGTTCATGAAACCCGACGGTCCGCAGACATAGAGGTGCGTGGTAGAGGGGGCGTACTTGAGCAGCGTCGCGAGATCGAGTTTCTGCGACTCAGGACCGTCGTCGTAGTGGAACCGCACGTTCCCAGCAAATGGGGCGGCCTGGATGCGCGCTGAGAAAGCGGTGCGATTGGCCGACCGCGTGCAGTAGTGCAATTCGAACGGCTTGGCGAGGCGTGCCAGACGTTCTGCCATGCAAAGCAAGGGCGTGATGCCGATTCCCCCGGCGAACAGTACGCTGTGAGACGCGTCGTGTGCCAACGGGAAATGGTTTTTGGGCCCGCTGATTTCGACGATCTGTCCAACTTCAAGCGCATGCATCGCGGCTGAGCCGCCGCGCGAATTCGTGTCGCGGAGCACGGCAATTTCATAGCGATGGGCTTCGGCCGGGTTGTTACACAGCGAGTACTGGCGCACCAGCCCGCCTGGCAAGTGGACGTCGACATGCGCCCCGGCGGAAAACGGAGTGAGCGCGCCATCGTCGAGAGCGACCAATTCGAAGCTGCAGATATCGCCGGTTTCCATCAATTTGGCTGACACGCGAACAGATCGAGTTGCTGCATTCATATCAAAACTCCTGATCCAGGGGGCGAAATGCCCGGGGCGGGTTCCCCTGCAGGGTTCTCGTCGCCAACCTCGAGCATTCACATTTTTAGATGCGATACGGTTCGTATTTAAAAATACCATAATGCACACCCGGGTCAAGGGGATTTACCCTCGTCTCCCCGTCGTTCAGACGGGTATGGAAAGTGGCTGCGCTATAGCTAGATGGGTTACAAATCGCCGACGGAAACCCGGTGCAATGTCGGGGGAATCCCGGTTGCACACGAAAGATCCTTCCATTAAAGTGAAACGAAACGAATCGTTCCGTAATGATGCCACGCTGGCCTGGCTGGCGATGGTGCTATCCAGCCCTGGCTGGGGCGGTTTGCAGTGTGCATCTCAGAGAAAAATACGACCGACCTGACCAAGGAGCGAGACATTGGACCAACGCGAATATCGCCGACATACCGACCGATCGTGCAGCGCGGGTGACGGGTAATCCGGCGAAGAAGTCAGTCCGCCCTATCAGCATCGGTATATAAGCTACCCTGAGGAGACGACAGCATGGAATATCTGTTCAACACGTGGTACATGGCGGGCTGGAGCAGTGAACTCGAGAACGACACGCTCCTTGCGAGAAAACTGCTTGATCAGCCAATCGTGATGTTTCGGGATGGAATGAACGTAGCCCATGCGCTGTACGATCGCTGCCCACATCGATTCGCTCCTCTGTCCTGCGGTCGTTTCGTGGCGGATAAAGGCTCGGTGCAATGTGGCTATCACGGCCTGGAGTTCGATGGCTCAGGGCGGTGTGTTCGCAACCCGCACGGAGACGGAAGGATCCCGGCTGCCGCGCGGGTGCGTTCGTATCCGCTGGTCGAACGTCAAAGCGTGATGTGGATCTGGATGGGTGAGCCCGAGCATGCCGATCCATCCCGTATCCCGGACTTTTCCTGTATGGATCCGGAGAACTGGTACGTCGGAAAAGCCTATCTTCGGCCGCGAGCGAACTATCGGCTGGAGGTCGACAACATTCTCGATCTGTCGCATATCGAATTTCTCCATCCCGATTCGCTGGGAAGCGAATCGGTCAGAAGCGCACGAACGGAGGTGCGTCAGGAAGGCGGCGACGTGTGGTCACTCCGCTTCATCGAAAACGAACTGCTGCCGGACGCAGCGTGCGACCAGTTTGGCGTTCCGCGAGGGCTGCGTGTCGACCGTTGGCTCGATGTCCGGTGGAGCGCGCCGTCGAGCCTGCTGCTACTGGGTGGCGCAACGCCGACAGGGCGCCCACGCAGCGAGGCCGTCGGGCTCATTTTCAACAATCCTCATCTGTTCACGCCAGAGACGCAGAGCACGTCGCACTATTGGTTTTCCATGTGTATGCCGAAGAGTGGTGGCGCACAAGCCGAGAAAATCGCGGTCAGCGTGGTCGAATCATTCAAGAGTACTTTCGATCGGGAAGACACGCCGATGCTCGAGAAGCAACAGGAATCGATCGGGGAACAAGATTTCTGGTCGCTCAAGCCGGTACTTCTGGCTGGCGACGCCGCGTCGGTCCGTGTCCGGCGCCTGTTGGACAACCTGATCCAGGCCGAACTGGCTCAACGCCAACTGCAGCCTGCGAAATGAAAGGCGGGCAGCATTCGGCTTGCTCGTGATCCATCGAGGGAAATTGTAATGCTTGAATTGATTGAGTCTCACGGTTCTTTCAGTGGCACACAACGCGTCTACAGGCATCAGTCCCAGGTGATCGGCTTGCCGATGCGCTTCTCGGTGTTCATGCCGAGCGAGGCACAGCACTGGAAGGTGCCGGCGCTGTTTTTTCTGGCCGGACTGACCTGTACCGAGGAGACATTTCCCATCAAGGCAGGCGCGCAACGCTTCGCCGCAGAGCACGGTATCGCCCTGGTTGCGCCCGATACGAGCCCTCGAGGGGCAGGCGTGCCGGGTGAGAGTGATACATGGGACTTTGGTGTCGGCGCCGGTTTCTATGTCGATGCAAGTCAGAAACCTTGGTCGGAGCGTTATCGGATGTATTCGTACGTGCGTGACGAATTGCGCGAGTTAGTCATTTGCAAGCTTCCCGTCGACGGCGAAAGACTTGGCATCTTTGGCCACTCGATGGGCGGGCACGGTGCGCTGACTCTGGCGCTGCGCAACCCCGATATCTACCGATCCGTGTCGGCTTTTGCACCAATCGCCGCACCAATGCGGTGTCCTTGGGGCGAAAAGGCGTTCAACGCATATCTGGGTCCCGATCGCGACTCCTGGAAACAGTATGACGCGAGCGAACTGGTTCGCCGGGCGGCGCGCAGGTTCGAGGAAGGCATCCTGATCGATCAGGGGCTGGCGGATCAGTTTCTCGCGCAGCAGTTGAACCCCGAAGTCTTCAAGGCGGCGTGCAAGACTGCGAATCAGCCGCTAACGCTGCGATGGCACGAAGGATACGATCACGGATTCTTCTTTGTTCAGAGTTTCATCGAGGACCACATCCGTCACCATGCCGGCATTCTGCTGGCAAAGTGAACCGCTCAAGCAGTTGGCGGGACGTTGACGTGGTGGCGCACCCAAACGAAGCATTCCATCGTTGTAACCGATCGCATGAAGGCTGTATTTTGTTTGCGAATTATGATTCGCATTGCGAATTAAATATGAAAAATTTAGTAAAAAATCAAGGAGACGGCTATGTATCGGAAGTGTGTTGGAAGGACCACGGCTGCGATGGCGTCGAGCGTTCTTTTCTCGGTATCGGCCTACGCGCAAAGCAGCGTCACGCTGTATGGCATTGCTGATACTGGTGTCCTGTATCTCAGCAAGACGTTCAATTTCGCGACGGGAGGCAACGGCGGTAAGTTCGTAGGGTTTCAGAACGGGGGGATCGCGCCCGCGATTTTCGGTCTCACGGGCGTGGAGGACCTTGGCGGAGGACTCCAGGCGATATTTAAGCTCGAGAGCGGCATCGGGTTCTCCGATGGCGGCTTCAACAACGGAAACGGAAATTTGTTCGGCCGTGAGGCGTATGTCGGCCTGAAGGGTGGTTTCGGCGAGGTGAAGGCGGGTCTACAGTTTTCTCCGTTCTTTTTGGCTGCTTGGGCGATGGATCCGCGCGCCTTTTCCGAATTTGGCAGTATCCTGGCCATCTATTCCAACAACGTCAGTGTTACGGGCTCCTTCAGTTCGAATGCTATCTCCTATACGAGCCCGGTACTGTCCGGCTTTCAGGGCAGTGCGATGTACTCGTTCGGTGGCGTGGCCGGAAATTTCCAGTCGGGCCGCCAGTACTCGGCACGTTTGAAGTATGAGTGGGGCGGGTTGACACTCGACGCCGCCTTTTTCGACAGCAACGCCGGAGGCTCGGTCGTCACGGTTCCTGCTGGCAATGTGCCATATGTCGGGCGACTGATCGGCGCAGCCTACAAGTTCGGTCCCGTCACTGCGAAGGTCTCGTTTGAAAGTTTCAAGGTCCAAGGCGGGGCAACCAACAACGTGTACGGCGGCGGCGCTGACTACTTCGCATTGCCGCAACTGGATCTCAATGCCGGGGCCTGGTATGTCAGTGACCGCAACGATTCATCGAATCATTCGTTGATGGGCGTCGTCGGCGCGACATATTTCCTGTCGAAGCGCACCGGTGTGTATGCGCAGGTCGGTCTCGTCAACAATCACGGGAAGGCAAATCTGGGACTGACGCCCGGGGCGGGCGCGACGTCGCTCTTTGCGCCATCAGGGACAACCACGGGGGCTACCGTCGGCATCATGCACATGTTCTGATTGTGTGTGTGAATGGCCGGTCCGGCGTTATGCCGTGGACGGCCATTGATGCGCGGCGTGCATGCGAGAGGCCGCCTGCTTACGAGCCGCCGTCGATATCCGGATAGCGGTCGAACGTTTGCTTGACGAGGCGCCGTAGCCATATGTTGGCGGAATCGTCGTGGAAACGCGGATGCCAGTGTTGGCGCAGTGCGAATGGCGGCAACGGTACGGGCGGAGGAACGATTCGCACCGTGCCGAGTTTTGCGAAGACGTTTGCAAGCTCCAGCGGTACTGTTGCGATCAGGTCCGGCTGCGCGTCGATCAGGTGCGGCACGACCAGAAAGTGCGGCGTTGTCAGAAAGACATTCCGTTTGATGCCGTATTCCTCGAACACGCTGTCGTAGGCGGCGCTGGCACGGCCCGTTAGCGAAACGACGATCTGCGGCGCACGTTCGAACTGCGCGCGGCTTATCGTTTTTCCAATGGCCTTGTTGTGCACGCTGACCATCGTCACGAACGTGTGTAGAAAGAGTTGCTGCTGGTACAAGCCGTCAGGTGCGGCGCGCACGGAACCGAGCGCGAGATCGGCGTCGCCCGTGGCGAGCGTGGTTTCGATGTCTTCCAGCGGCACTTGCACGGACCGTATCGAGCAAAACGGCGCGACCTCCCGCAGACGTCGCACGAGTGGTGGCAGGAAGACGAGCTCCCCCATGTCCGTCATGCAGATCACGAACATGCGTCGCGCCGTGGCGGGATCGAAACTCGCCTGTGAGATGACACGCTCCCTCAATGCCGTCATCACTTCCGAGATCGTCGCGCCAAGTTGCACGGCCTTCTGCGTGGGCTCCATGCCCGCAGGTGTCTTGACGAACAGCGGATCCTCGAAGAACGTCCTCAGCCGATTGAGCGCGTGGCTCATGGCGCCCTGGGACAGACCGACTTCCGCCGCCGCGCGCGTGACACTCCGCTCGCGAAGCATCGCATCGAAGAGCACCAGCAGATTCAGATCGAGATCACGTATATGTGCGGCATGCATAGGTTTAATTAATCCCATTAGATTGCTGCATCGCGGATCCGATTCTATCGTTATGGCGCGATGTGCAAAAGCACGTCCTACGATAAACAGGAGACAAGCGATGTTCATCCGCAATACATGGTACGTGGCCGCGTGGTCACACGAGGTGGAAGGCGACAAGCTGTTTTCCCGCACCATCATCAACACGCCGGTGATGCTGTACCGCAAGGAGTCCGGCGAGGTGATAGCGCTCGCGGATCGCTGTTGCCATCGAGGTGCGCCGCTGTCGCTCGGCCGACGCGAAGGCGACTGCGTGCGGTGCATGTACCACGGACTGAAATTCGACAGTCAGGGCACGTGCATCGAAGCGCCGGCTCAGGAGAGAATCCCGCCGCACGCGAAGGTGAGGCAGTTCCCGGTGATGGAGCAGCATCGCTGGATCTGGATCTGGATGGGCGAGCCGGAACTGGCCGATCCGTCGACGATTCCCGACACCCACTGGGTCGACGATCCACAGTGGCGCTCGCTTCCCGGTTACATCCACTACGACGTCAACTACCTGTTGATCTGCGATAACCTGCTGGACTTTTCGCATCTGCCCTATGTTCATCCGACGACGCTGGGCGGCGGAGAGGATTACGCGATGGTGCGGCCGAAGGTGGAGCGTATCAAGGATGGCGTGCGCATTACGCGCTGGACGCTGAACACCGAGCCGCCGCCGTTCGTGAAAGTGGTGCGTGACTGGCCCGGCAAGGTTGATCGTTGGAACATCTATGACTTCACGATTCCCGCGATCCTGCGCATGGATTCGGGCATGGCGCCCGTAGGGACCGGTGCGCCGGAGGGGATCCGCGTGGACGCGGCAGAATTCCACGGTTGCCAGGCGCTGACGCCGGAGACGGAGGGCTCGACTCACTACTTCTTCGCGCACCCCCACAATTTTTCGCTCGATAGGCCGGAGGTGACGCGCTCGATCCATCAGTCGGTGGTGGATGCATTCGACGAAGATCGCGAAATGGTCAGTGCGCAGCACCACAATCTTGCGCTCGATCCCGACTTCAAGATGATCCCGTTCGGTATCGATGCCGCGCTCTCGCAGTTCCGCTGGGCCGTCAACCAGCGGCTCGAAGAAGAGCGCGCGGCCGCTGCGCAAATGAGCGCGACGACGGCGTAACGGGCCGCGCGCACGGTGGCTTTCGCGAGCGATCGTGCGGGAGCCACCGGAAACTGCGGGCCGGCAAAGGGTTCTTGCGATGCACGTGGGAGACGGATCGGCTTCGGGAAGTGCGTCATCCCGGTGGAACGATTTCCGTCGCGACGGGCAAATTACGCCGCTCGCGAAGCGCGTGCTAGCGCAAGCCGAACAACCTGGTTCGCACCGAGCGAAGATGTTCGCGCATCAATTGTTCCGCACGGGTCGGATTGTGCGTCCGGATCGCATCGACGAGCTGCCGGTGTTCGTCGTCGGTATCGTGTCGAGGGCCGGTTTGCGAAGAGAACACCTCTTCCATGCGCGCATCCAAGTTGAGATGCACCTGCACCCGCATCGTGTCGTACAGCATCAGCAGCAGCGCGTTATGCGTCGATTGTGCGATGAGCCGGTGCAGGTGCTCGTCCAGCCGTTTCCATGGCATGAACGGCGCAGTCTCCGCCATGTCGGCGAGGCATTGCGTCATCGCCGCGACGTCGGTGGCCGTCGCATGTACTGCCGCCTGAGCGGCGAGCTGAGGCTCCAGCACGAGCCGGGCGTCCATGATGTCGTCGACGCTGATGGACGAGGACCACGTCTCGTCGTCGGGCTTGACCTGCTTCGGGCCGACGAAGGTACCCTTGCCGACATGACGCCAGATGACACCCTCGTCTTCGAGCCTTTTCAGCACCGTGCGCAACCTTCCACGCGAAACCCCCAATGCTTCGCTGAGTTTCGGTTCCGGGGGCAGTCGCAACGCACCGCTCGTAGCGACGTGGCCCTCAATGTACTCGCGCAGTCGCAGTACATCGTCATCGATCAGATTCGTTTGTACAGACATATTCTCGGCCTCCCGCGCCGGAAGGCTCTTTGGTCGGTTGTGGCTATGCCCCGCGCTTGGCCGCGTGCTGGATCGTTCCGGTTCGCGGCGACGGGGTGGCGATGCATCTGTGTCAGCGGATTGGTGCGCGATTGAACGCATCAATTGCGGACTTATTATCCCTGAAGGGCCTTTATTTGGCTATTGATACTTAGGGTATACGCACATGATGTGAATCAATTATAAAAATGAGGCATTTCAATTGTTGCATTGAGTCGTTCTCGTTGTTAGCATGATGCTCAAGATGAATGAGCTCGGTGTAACCGGGTTGGAGACTCCACATGTTGAACTTCCTGCTGCCGTTGCCGCGCACCGCCGCCGTCGTCGAGCCGGACTCGGTAGCGCGCTCGCCGTGGTCATTCGAGGCCGCGCATACCCACATCAGCTTCTCGATCCGCCATCTCGCGCTCACGCGTACCCCGGGAATATTCAGGCGCTTCGACGCGCAACTGGCGTTCGACGACGGGTGCATCGAGGCATCGCGGGTGTCGTTCGAAATCGATGCGGCATCGGTCGACACGGCTTTCGACCTGCGCGACGAACACTTGCGCGGTACCGACTGGCTGCACGTTGACGTACATCCGAAGATCGTCTTCGTCTCCCGTTCGGTGCGACTGTTCGAAGGCCGCCAGTACGTGATCGACGGGGACCTCACGATCCGCGGCATCACGTTGCCGGCCTTGTTCGACGCGACGCTGATCGATCGCGCGGTGAATCCGTGGACGCGACATCCCGTGGTCGGATTCGAAGCAACGGCGAACATCAGTCGCAGCGCTTACGGCATGGATGCGATCCCGCACGCGCTGTCGGACAACGTACGACTGAAGATCGCGACCGAAATCACACGGGAGCCGTGATCCAGATGCTGCCGGGCGCTCGCATGAGATGCAGCGACTCCGCGGCCCGGTACCCATCCATCGCTCTCGAGCCTGTCGTGCATCGATCGTCTGCTGCGCGGCCGGCTGAGCCCTTCAAGCCAACTATCGGTTCTGCATATGACCATCTCTTCGTTTGCGCCCGTGTTCGTGTCCAGCGAGGCCGCGCGCTCCGTTTTCGTCTGGAAGGACGCGATTCGTGCCCTTCAGTCGGCATACGCCCAATCCATTCCGCCCAAGAGCACACCGCCGCGGACAGTCGCCGTTGCCGGCAAGACGTGGCTGCGCACGCTGCCGGCCGTTCCCATTGGGAGCCGCTACTACGGCGCGAAGGTCATGGGTATGGCGATGGGCTCCGCTTCGCCCGGCGTCGAATATGTGATCGTGCTGTTCGACCAGGAAACCAGCCGAATCGCCGCGTTTGTCGACGGAAACCTCGTGACGGGTTTCCGCACTGCAGCCACTTCTGCCGCGGCGCTGGACCGGCTTGCGCCTGCGAAAGCCGCACGTCTGGCGGTGCTCGGCAGCGGACTCGAAGCGTCGATGCACACGCGCGCGATCGCCGCCGTGCGCGATTTGACCGAGGTCGTGGTGTTCAGTCCGACGCCCGAACGGAGGGCAGCATTCGCGGAAGCCGTCACACGGGATCTCGGCGTGCCCGCACGTGGTGTGGCATCCGCCCAGGAAGCGGTCGAAGCTGCAGATCTCGTGCTGGCCGCTGCCCGTTCGCGTGACGAGCAGCCCATTCTGTTCGGCGACTGGTTGCAGCCGGGCGCGACTGTCGTCTCCATTGGCTCGACGATTCCCGAACAGCGCGAGATCGACGTCTCGGTCGTCGCCCGCAGTGACATCATCGTGTGCGACATGCTGGAAGAGGTGCTGGAAGAGACTGGCGACATGCTCGCCGCTCAGAAGGCGGGTATTGCCTTCCATCAGAAGTCGTTCAGCCTCACCGAATTACTCGCAGGCTCTATCGACGAGCGTTTGAAAGATGCGAAAACACGGATGTACAAGTCGGTCGGGGGCGGCCTGCAGGACATCGTGGTCGCCGGGTTGATCCTGGACAAGGCGATCGAGGCCGGATTTGCCACGACGTTGCCGATCGAATTCGAAACCAAGCGCTAGACACGCGTCTCAACGCTACACCGAATATTCCAGCACCCTGACAAGGAGGACTGCATGGCCCGCTACACCAAAAAGGAAGCGCGCGAATGGGCGCGTGAGCATCTCGTTGGCGTTGCCAACGTGACCCTTCCGACGATGACGTCGGACTTCAAGCGCATCAACGAAAAGGCCGTACGCCACGATGTCGAGCTGGCCATCCAGCATGGCTTTGTCGGCTCGCTGTCGTGTTCGGAGGTCGCGATCACGCTGGAACAGTACGGCGAGTTCTGCGACATCATGGCCGACCAGGCATCCGGCCGGCTCGTGGTCGTCCATCACGCGGTTTTCAACACGCTCGAGGACAACATCGAGGCAATCCGCCGTGTCGAGGCAGCGGGCGCCGACCTGGTGCTGCTCGGTTACCCTCCGTACTTCTATCCGAAGTCGTACGACGAAATATTCGAGTACACCCGCAAGATCTGCGAGGCAACCAATCTCGGCGTAATCATTTTCCCGCTGCCCGCGTGGGGCTTCTCGCGTCTGCATCCGGCCGACATTCCGGTGCCCGTGCTGCGTCGTATGGTCGACGAAATTCCCAACGTCGTTGCGATCAAGGCCGAAGGCGGTTATCCGAACTTCATGTCTGCCATCGAGGTACATCGGGAATTTCACAAGGAAGTGGTGATTTCGTCGCCGCTCGAGCACGAGTTCGTGCCGCTCGCGCAAGTGATGGACATCCCGTTCTGCGGCACGAACTACACGGCCTATTACGGTCCCGTCATGCCGCAGATCTTCAAGCTCATTCAGGCGGGGGAGTTCGACGAGGCCACTCAGCTTTGGTACAAGATCGATCCGGCGCGCAAGGCATTCGCCGGCCTTCCGATGGCGCCGAGTGGCCTTCTCAACCGGATGGCCTGGAAGTATCAAGGGTGGCTGCAAGGGTACAACGGCGGGCCGCTGCCGCATCCGACCCAGCGCATCTACCAGCGCGATATGGCATCGCTGCGCAAGGGCCAAGAGGTCGCCGGCCTGAATCCGACAACCGATGCGGACGAGGCTTTCTTCGTCGGCCGCAACCCAGCGTGAAGGAGCTCTCATGAACGAACCCGTCAAGCTCCCGCTAAAAGACGCTGGCCTGCTACGCCAGGCGATGCTGATCGATGGCGAATGGGTGCACGCTGATAGCGGCGCGACCCTGGAGGTGCGCAATCCTGCGACCGGCGAACTGGTCGCGCGTGTGCCGAATGGCGGCGCGGCCGAGACACGGCGGGCCATTGCGGCTGCCGAACGGGCGATGCACGGCTGGCGCAAGACGCTCGCGAAGGAGCGCGCGAAGGTGTTGCGTACCCTGTATGACCTGATGCTGGCCAACGTCGACGACCTTGCGCTCATCATGACGGCCGAACAGGGCAAGCCGCTGGTCGAATCGCGCGGCGAGATCCTGTATGCCGCGGGCTTCATCGAGTGGTTCTCGGAAGAGGCGAAGCGCGTCTACGGCGATATCATTCCGCAGAACGTCGATGGCCGGCGGATCCTCGCCCAGAAGGCGCCGATCGGCGTTTTTGCTGCGATCACGCCGTGGAATTTCCCGTCGGCCATGATTACGCGCAAGGCGGGCCCCGGCTGGGCCGTCGGCTGTGCCGGCGTGATCAAGCCGGCCAGCCAGACGCCGCTTTCCGCGCTGGCGCTGGCCGTGCTGGCGGAGCGTGCCGGCTTGCCGCCGGGCGTGTGCAACGTCGTCACCGGCTCGGCTCGCGCGATCGGCGGCGAACTGACGTCGAACCCGGTGGTCCGCAAGGTCTCGTTCACGGGCTCGACCGAGGTCGGTGCGCAACTGCTGGCGCAATGCGCCCCGACCATCAAGAAGACGAGCATGGAGCTCGGCGGCAATGCACCGCTGATCGTCTTCGACGATGCCGATCTCGATGCCGCGGTGAAGGGGGCTCTTGCCGCGAAGTATCGCAATGCCGGTCAGGCATGTGTCGCGGCGAACCGGATCCTGGTGCAAGCCGGCGTGTACGATGCTTTCGCCGCGAAGCTCGCCGCCGCGTCCGCGGAACTGAAGGTGGGCAACGGGATGGAGGCGGGCGTGGTCCAAGGGCCGCTCATCAATGAGGACGCCGTCCGGAAGGTCGAAGAGCATATCGGCGATGCGCTGTCGAAGGGAGCCCGCGTGCTGGCGGGGGGCAAGCGTCACGCACTGGGCGGATTCTTCTTCGAGCCTACCGTGCTGGCCGACGTTCCGACGAACGCGTTGATCTTCCGTGACGAGACCTTCGGCCCGATCGCGCCGCTGTTCCGGTTCGAAACGGAAGAAGAAGCAATCGCGCTCGCCAACGACACGCCGTTCGGCCTCGCATCGTATGTATTCGCGCGCGATGTCGGCCGGATCTTCCGCGTGGTCGATCAACTCGAATTCGGCATGGTGGGTGTCAATGAAGGGCTGATCTCGACCGAAGTGGCGCCGTTCGGTGGCGTGAAGGCGTCCGGACTGGGGCGCGAGGGGTCGAAGTATGGGGTCGACGACTACCTCGAGATCAAGTACGTGGCGCTGGGTGGCCTTTGAGTGACGTGTCCGGTGCCGATACGGCACCGGTGTCGATTGCGCGTTCGAAATTGACCATCCGGGGACAAAACGGGGCGACCGTCGCCGAGCGGCGGCCGCCCGGTTTCACTACGACCTGTTGACATCGCAGATGCGAATTAAGGTACGAGCTGTCTTATAATTGGGCGATACCGTTCGCGGCATACGTCAACACGGGACGCCAATGAAGACCAATACCCAGCTTTCCGTTCCCGCACCCGCTGTCGAGCGCGGTGTGGGCAGGCCACGCAGCGAGGAAACCCGCACGCAGATTCTCGCGGCGACGGTCCGTCTGCTCCAGAACAACACCATTCAGTCGATTTCCATTGAAGCGATCGCCAGGGAGGCGGGCGTTGGAAAGGCGACCATCTACCGCTGGTGGGACTCCAAGGCGCTGGTCGTGATCGATGCGTTCATGGAGCATCACATCGTCAAGACGCCGATGCCGCATGATCTGCCGCCCGGTGAAGCGATTGCCGCCCATTTGATGTCGCTGATTCGCGAGTATTCGGGATGGTCCGGCCGGATCGTCGCGCAGATCATCGCCGAAGGACAGGCCGATCCCGCCGTCCTGCGCGAATTCCGTGAGCGCTTCCATTACGGGCGGCGGGCGCTCGTGAGGGAAATGCTCGAGGCATGGCGCAGTTCGTCGCGTATTCCGGCACCGCCCAATATCGAGACGCTCGCCGAGCTGTTGTATGCGCCGGTCTACATGCGCCTGCTGGTCGGCAACGGCCCGCTCGATGAGCATTTCGCGCGCGAGCACATTAGCTATGTGTACACGTTGCTAGGCGTCGAAGTGCCGGAATTGCTCAAGGCCGGCACGCGTCAGAAGAAGCAAAAGCCCGTGACAAAAAGAGTGCCGACCGGCACGCGTTGAGGGTAAGAAAAAGCGTCGACGAGTTGCGCGTGATTGCGACAGACGGAACCATCGATTCGCTGGAAGGGCAGCGAAGGCGCAAGGCCGGTGGCTCCGCGTCTCGCGAGTTCATGCATGCGCCCCGGACGATGTTTTCCTGACGGCTTATCCGGGCTGGTGAAGTAGATGCGGGCGGCTGTTTGAACCCGCGCCCGCCGCTTGTCCCCTGCGCTTCAGGTGCTTGCGCATTTCAACCGAGGCGCGGTCGCTTGCAACCGAAATTTCGAAGAACGGGTCGTTGGCTTTGCGAAGCATGTTCTCGAGCAGTTCGAGCGCCTGCACGTCTTCCCTGAATGCGGTAAAGAGTCGCTCGTGCATGAGTTGCGTCATTGGTTCGTCGTCGAGCCCGAAATCCCGACAGTGGACGATGAAGTAGTGTGTCGATTCGTGGCTTTCCGGCGTGGGCAAGTGCAGCGTCTTGATCGTGAAAAGCGTCCGCTCTGCGGCGGGCAGGGTACTTTCGTAGAACGTGACCTGGACCTCGTGCAGACCCGGCGATACGAATGTCGAAGTCGCGATTCGTGCTGCCGTGGAACTGGAGATTCCGGTCGATTCTGCCCAGACCGGCGGCAACGTCGTCGGAACGATATGGCGCCTGACTGCGTAGCGCCCTTCGTCGACAGACGCCTCGAATGGCGCCTTGGCGTAGTCTGGCGTTCCGAAGCTCTTCGCATGGACGTAGGTGAGATGCGTTAGATCGAGAAGATTCTCGTGCAGGCTCACATAGTTTCCGCTCAGATGCAGATAGCCGTCTGACAGTGCCCATCGGGAAAGATCGAGCGATGCCTCGCAAGGTGGCTCGGTTCGCGGCTCGGATGTCGGGTCCATGTAGATCCAGACCAATGGTCCGATTTCCCGTACCGGATAGCGATGTACGCCAAGCCCGCGGGGGCAGCGTTCTTGTGACGGGACTTCGACGAGGTCACCATTCGCGTCGTAGCGAAAGCCGTGGTATCCGCAGATGACCGTATCGTCATCGAGTGTGCCTGCGGACAGCGGATACGAGCGATGAACGCAACGGTCGTCGAGTGCGACGACCTGTCCCTCCAGCGTCCGGTAGAGGACGACCTGCTTGCCCAACAGAGTACGGGGCAGCAGCGTCCTGCCGATTTCGGAAGATCTTGCTGCCACGTACCACTCATCGAATACGAATGGCGTATCGCGGTCCGCCATGTTGCCGGCACTTGCCTGAGCGGCGGAAATCACTGCTTCGGTGGGTCTTGTCATCGTCTTTTCCTTATCGTGCAAAACGTGAAATCAACAAGAGCGGCACGATTCGTATCCGTTGGCAGACCAGCACTTGCGAGAACCATGGGGCGGTAAGCGCCCTCGTGCCGAACGGATTGGATCCGGTTACCGAGGTGCCGCGGAAGCGGGGGCGAGCGCAGTTTCGGCTCGGCGGCTCGCGTGCCAGAAGCAGAAGGTGCTGATGCCGGCAGCCACGACGATGGTCCACCCGATGCTGCCGTATCCGAAATGGTCTGCCACGGTGCCGCCAAGAATCGGGCCAATGGCGGATCCCGTCATGGCCATGACGGGCGTAGCGGCGACGGCTCTCGTCGACGGGTCGTTGCGTGCAAGGAACGCGAAGATGAACGTATGCGTGAATATCATCACGGTTGGGAAGATCACCCCCGCGAACGCGTAAGCACCGA
The DNA here is from genome assembly GCF_905339915.1 of Burkholderia sp. BCC1985. Lineage (NCBI taxonomy): Bacteria > Pseudomonadati > Pseudomonadota > Betaproteobacteria > Burkholderiales > Burkholderiaceae > Burkholderia > Burkholderia sp. BCC1985. The sequence continues at coordinate 15,555 of NZ_CAJPGY010000008.1, read as the reverse complement.
AGAAGGTCGACCGGGCGAGCGTGAAGCCCAGGGCAGCCTGCAGCACCGGACCGGCAATCATCACCGCCCGGCTGGACACCTTGCGTTCGAGCAGCGCGGCGAGTAGCCCGGGCAACATGTTCACGAGGCCGATGCCGAGCAGCACGTTCATGACCTGACCGGTGCCGAAGCCGTGTGCGAGACCGATCGGCTCGAGGAAGCTGAGCATCATCGAATGACTGACGGTAAGCAGGCTGGTCCCCACCATTGCAAACCATACGCGTCGCGACAGTTTCGGAAGCTCGCGCGGTGCGCCGTCGGGCGATGTCGCTGCCCGGCGCTCCGGAAAGCCCGCCAGGGCGGCAAGCGCGGCAATGAGCATGATGGCGCCGAGAACGACGAACGCCACCTGCCCCCCGAACGCCGCGATCGCGTGCGGCACTGCGCCGAGGAACCCCAGCGACAGCAGGCTGAGCACGGTGAAGCCCGTCGCGATCAGACGGTGCGGATTGGGGCTTGCGCCAATCGCGGAATGGGTGAACGACAGACCGCATCCAACCGCAAGACCGCCGACAATATGCATCGCCAGAAGGGCCGCATAGTCCCGCGTCAGTGCCATCGCGAAGAATGCGGTGGCGGCGACGGCGAAGCCGACGGGCACTGCAATCGTGCCGCGGATGCGATCGATTCGCGGAGCGATCGACAGGCTGCTTGCGACCACGGCGCCGAGGAAGGCGGTAGCGAGTGCGCCGGCCCGTTGCGGATCGAGCCCGTCATGTCGGATCAGGACGATCCCCACCCACACCGGCAATGCAACGACATCGATCATGCCGGCACAGTGGCCCAGCACAAGCGATATCCGGCTTTTCAATCCGTCAATGGATCTGCTCATCATGTCTCCGGTGGGCGGCGCCCTTAGTTTATATACGAAACGGAGTGTCTCGTTTATGATATGGTAGCCGTGATGCCGTTCGACGATATTGGGTCAAACCCGCGGCGCGACTCGACGAGGCCGACCGCTGAAACCTGAACCGGGGACGCTGGAAACGCCTCATGCTGCAGATTCCCGGCTCGATAGATCGGATCGGGAGCCGTGCCGAAAACGATCGAGATAATTTGGATACGACGTGTATTACAATTTGCGTCGCCGGCTATGCGAACCATTGCCGAGTAGCCTCGCGACGTGGCGTGACGGGCGCCGTTCACCATTCAATTGCCTAGCCGATGAAAACAGATATCCAGGGCGCCGCCGCGGTGGTGCTTCCGCGAGGGGTCGGCCGACCCCGCAGTGAAGGCACGCGCATGCAGATTCTCGCGGCAACGGCTCGCCTGCTCGAGACCCGCACGGTCCAATCCATTTCGATCGAGGCCATCGCGAGAGAGGCGGGCGTCGGCAAGGCGACGATCTACCGTTGGTGGGACGCCAAGGCACTCGTGGTGATCGATGCCTTCATGGAGCACCACCTTGTCAAGACGCCGATGCCGCGCAACCTGCCTCCCGGCAAGGCGATCGCCACGCACCTGGTGTCGCTGATCCACGAATATGCGGGGTGGTCGGGGCGCATCGTCGCGCAGATCATCGCCGAAGGGCAGGCCGATCCCGCCGTGCTCCGGGTTTTTCGTGAACGATTCCATTACGGCCGACGCGCGCTTGTCCGCGAAATGCTGGAAGAGTGGCGCGTTGCCGAGCGCATCCGTGCGCCGGAGAATGTGGAAATGCTGGCCGAACTGCTGTACGCGCCGGTCTACATGCGATTGATGACGGGCGTCGGCGCGCTGGATGACCGGTTCGCGCAGGAACACATCGACTACACCTATGCGCTTCTCGGCGCGGACATCCCGAACGTCGCGGAACTGGAAGTCGCCAGACGTGGTGCGTCGCAGGTCAGGACGGCTGCCGCGCGCTGACGTGCGGCAGCCGTTTCGCACCGGCGGGTGCCGGGCGTGCGCGGCGGAGCCTGTCTAGAAGTTCACCTGATCGGCGCCTTTCAGGTCGAGAATCCGGCGCGCTTCATCGGGAGACGCGATCTGGATGCCCAACTCCTCGAGAATCCGGCGGATCTTGCGGACCTGGTCCGCATTGCTCTGCGCGAGCTCTCCGCGGCCGATGTAAAGGCTGTCCTCCAGGCCGACGCGCACGTTGCCGCCCATCAGGCTCGACATCGTCGCAAGCGGCATCTGGTGTTTGCCGGCCGCGAGCACCGACCAGTGATAGTCGCTGCCGAACAGCCGATCGGCCGTTCGCTTCTGGTGGAGCAGATCTTCGACGTGCGCGCCCATCGCGCCGCGCAGCCCGAATACGGTCTGCACGAACAGTGGCGGCTTCACGAGCCCCTTTTCCAGGAAATACTGAAGCGTGTACAGGTGGCTGACGTCGTAGCATTCGAATTCGAAGCGCGTGCCGCCGAGCCGGCCGACGTTTTCCAGGATCCATTCGATGTCGTCGTAGGTATTGCGGAAGATCAGCCCGCGCGTGCCCTTCAGGAACGGCACTTCCCAGTCATGCTTCCAGTCCCGTTTCCGCTCGGCCATCTCGGCCAGCACCAGATTGATGGATCCCATGTTGAGCGAGCACATTTCGGGCTTCAGGGCCCGGCCTGCCGCCGCGCGATCCTCGATCGACATGTGTGGACCGCCGCCGCCCGTCGAAATATTGATGATCGCATCGGTCGCCGATTTGATCGGGCTCACGAAACGCCTGAAGATCTCCGGGTCGCCGGTGGGGCGGCCGTCCTCGGGATTGCGCGCGTGAAGATGAACGATGGCGGCGCCGGCCTCGACTGCCGCGATCGATTCGGCCGCGATCTGCTCCGGCGTAACGGGCAGAAACTCGGACATCGACGGGGTGTGGGCGCCGCCAGTCACGGCGCACGTAATGATTGCCTTGCTCACAGCGGCTCTCCGTCAACGAGGTCGAGCAGCACGAACGCCATGCGGCACGGTTTTCCCGACCGGTTTGCCCAGCTATGGTTGGTCGCCCGCTGGATCAGCACGTCGCCAGCGCGCATGAGCTTCTCGCCTTCGTCGAGCAGGGCCCAGATTTCTCCCTCGAGGACGAACGCGTAGTCGAGTGATTCGGTTTTGTGGAACCAGAAATGCCGGGGATTGCTTGTATCCCGCACGCCGTTGGCGTCGAGAAACTGTTTCAGCGTCGCCTCGTCGTAGGTTTCGTCGGGCGGGAAGTCGACGATCCGCAGCAGCGAGCCTCCGCGCGAATGGAACTCGAATGGGTGGCCTGCCGGCGCGGGCTCCGCACCGGACGCGCGGGCTTCCCCGGTCGCCCACAGAACATGCGCGACCGGCAGGCCAGCGCGCGCCGTCCTGTTCGGGGCCGGCCCATCCGATACAAAGTACGACTTCCCGTCGGCATTGGTGTCCGTGATAAGTCGACGCACGGGCCGATAGCCGTTTCCTTCGACGGGCTGTGCGCTGTCCCTGTCTACCGTCGTGTCCATTTTTTCTCCATTAACGAGTCGGTGCGTTTCGTATCGTTAACTGTTGGAGTTTTAGTGTCAATAGGGAAATGACAGGTCAATGAATTTAGATCTGGAAAACATTTCTTGACAAAACGGAACGACGCGTTCTGTAATTGATGGTAGCCAACCATGAGGAAACGACGTGATAGAGACACAAGCGATCCGGGTGATGTGGTTCGTGCCGCCGCTGCTGGCCATGGTCGCGGGCGGGGATCCGCACGCCGCGGTGACGACGCAGGCGGTGCGCAATCGCTCGTCGGACGAGCAGTACGACGCACTGGTGGCGGGCGAGGTCGATGCCGTCGTCACCGCAATGGACAATGTCATCGGATGGAACCGGCGTGCCGGGCCGGCCGATTTCCGCGTCGTCGCCCAGATCGAGCGGACCACGCCGCTGACGCTGGTGGCGCGGGCCGGCCGGTCGAGCGTAGGCTCGCTTCGCGGCGCGGACATTCTCATCGACGCACCCGACAACGGCTTTGTCACGGCGTTGCGGGCGATGCTCGACGAGGCGGGGCTCGACGGCGATGCCTATCGCCTCGTGACCGCGGGCGGTGTGCAGGAGCGTCTGGAAGCGCTGCTGGCGCGGCAGGGCGTCGCCACGCTGCTCGGACCTCCGTTCGATGCGATGGCGATCAAGGCCGGATTCGTCAGGGTGGCGAGCGTCCAGGATATCTGGCCGCATTTTCCGGGGCAGGGAATCGTCATGCGCACCGGCGGCGCGCAAGCGCGCGTGGGTGCGTGGCTGGAGGATCTCGAAAGAGCGCGGCAGACGGTTCGCGATCAGCCGGCGCTGGCCCGGGACGCGGTGGTCGCGGCATCGCTGCCGCCGGCTGCGGCCGACGGAATGATCGCGCTGTCCCCCCGGTCGCTGCTGCCGGCGTCGGACGGGGTCGCGCTTCTCGTTGCGCATCGTCGGGCGCTGGGCCTGGCGGGTGCTGACAGCGACTATTCGGCAATCGTCGACGATTCGCTGGTTCGAAAACATATCGGAGACATGGCATGACGCCGTATTCACTTGGAACATTTTCTGCAGGCGATGGTGCGCGATTCGTTGGCTTCGTCGTGGACGAACGCGTGATGCCGCTTGCCGAGCTCGCGGCTCGACATGGCGACGCGATGCTGGCAGGGTCGTCTACGGTTCTCGGGCTACTCGAAAACTGGGATCTGAGCCGCCCGGCGCTGGAGCGCCTCGCGAACAAAGTCATCGCCCTGGAAGCGGATTGGTACCGTCTGTTCGACCTGCATACCCACCCGGCGATCGACCTGCCCCGACAGGTGTTTTGTACCGGCGCCAACTACCGCCAGCATGTAGTCGACCTGACCGTCGACGCAAAGGTGGGGCCCGACGGCCTGAACGACATGGAACTTCGGGAGTGGGCAGAAAACATGCTCGACGAACGTGTGGCGCATGGAGAGCCTTACGCATTCACCAAACCGGTGTCTGCGATCTCCGGCGCCTTCGATCCGTTGGTGTTGCCCGACACGACGACGCAGCCCGACTGGGAACTCGAGTTGGCGGTCGTGATCGGCCGCGGGGGGTATCGAATCAAACGGGAGGATGCGTTCGAGCACGTGGCGGGTTATACCATCGTCAACGACATCTCCGCCCGCGATCTCATTCCGCGGACGGATTACAAGATGCTGGGTACCGACTGGCTGCGTTCGAAAGGGCAACCGGGATTTCTTCCGCTCGGCCCGTACTTCGTTCCCAGCGCGTTCGTGCCGGATCCGCATCGGCTGAGGATGCGCCTGACCGTGTCCGGTCAGGTCATGCAGGATGAAACGACGGCCGACATGCTGTTCGGTATCGAACGGCAGATCGAATACATTTCGCGGTACGCGCGGCTCTTGCCGGGCGACATCATCTGTACGGGTTCGCCCGCCGGAAATGGGACGCACTACAACCGCTTCCTGCGTGACGGCGACATCATGGAAGCGGAAATCGAAGGGCTCGGGCGTCAGCGCCAGGTCTGCACGGAGCGGCGCGATGGCTGAGGCGCTCGAAGCGGAAGCCAACGTGCGGCCCGACAACCTCGACCGCGCGTTCATCCAGCAAACCCTTCAGACCGGCGTCGGCAACGTCGCACTCGCGATGAACCCAGCATTGCAGTGGCTTGGCGCGACATTGCTGGGAGGAAGCCGGGGCGCGCTATCGATCGGGTTTACCGCGCCCGCCGACTCTGTCCAGGGCAACGGCGTCGTCTCCGGCGGCGCGCTGGCATCGATGCTGGATCTGGCGATGGCGCTTGCTCTGCTCTCGCAACTCCCGTACGGCCGCACGTGCGCAACCGTCAGTCTCACGGTCAACATGCTCGAGCCGGGGCATGTCGGGAAGTTTGCGGTCGAAGCGCGCGTGAAGCGGCTCGGCAACCGCATTGCATTCCTCGAGGCAGACCTGTATGACGGCGCGCGCGTGCGCTGCGTGGCCAACGCGACCGCGTCGTTCGCTGTATTCGACGTGCGCAGCTGATGGCAAAGAAGGGGCTGCCACGTCGACCGACTCGCGGTGCGGCGATGGCAGCAACGCCGCACAAGCGGCAAGCCTGTTCAGCCATGACGGAAGCCGGCCGGACTAGAAGTAGTGACGAATCCCGATATCGACGGCGAACTGGTCGCCGTCCGATGTGGAACCGAGCTGAAACAACTGCGCGGGACCCCAGTCTGGCGTGTGCTCGTTGACGGGCGAGATGAACATGTCGGTGCGCTTCGAGCGGAAGAAGTCGGCCGAAACGTTGATGTTGTCGTAGCGCGTCCGCGCTGCTTTTACGATCGGCATCGATGCGGATCGACCAACGCGGCCCTCAGGGTGAGCGTCGAATGCACCGATCGCGAACCTGGCGTTTTCCCCAGGCGTACCATGGGCCCGTGCTAGGCATGTCGCGCCTATTCAGTGAAACGGCTGCCGTACTGTCGCGGAGCCGGAGTTGTTTTTTAAAAACGATACGAATCGTATATCAAAATTCACGTCGCTCGAACAAGAATTTGCCCGGATTTACCCTAGCTTTTATGTCATTGACAAAACGAGACGTTCAGTTTCATTATTGGCCATCTCAATTCCTTCACATGGAGACGGCAGATGAAGCTGGGGCGATTTGTAGTCGAAGGTCTGGACGGGCCGGTTCACCGCATTTGTCTGGTGCAGCCGGAACAAGGGCGCGTCATCGATCTGCGTGCTGCAGAAGCACTGCGGCTGCAGGCGCAAGGGGCAACGCGCGACGCTGCGCTGCGTTACGCATCAGTCGTGTTCCCGGAAAGCATGTCGGCCGCCATCGCGCTCGGGCAACGCTTTCTCGACACTGCGACCGAAGCAGCCGCGAAACACGGCGATGACGCGTCGCTCGCGCTCGACGGGCTGCAGTGGGGCGCGGCGTGTGACCCGTCCGTGGTGCGCGATGGGCTCACTTTCACGAAGCATATCCGTCAGTTCCATGAGCGGATGAACATCAGTCCGACGCCGGCCCTGCTCGAAGTGCCGGGCTACTTCAAGGGCTCGCCATGGACGGTGATCGGGCACGAAGCCGAGGTGCCCTGGCCTGCACGCTCCGAGCGTCTGGACTATGAACTGGAGCTCGGCTGGGTCGTGGGCCGGCAGGCGCACAACATCACGCCTGACGTCGCGCGTTCGCATCTCTTCGGCGTGACGATTTTCAACGACTTCAGTGCACGCGATCTGCAGGGTAACGAGTTCGCAATCGGCATGGGGCCGACGAAGAGCAAGGATTTTGCGTATGGCATCGGTCCGTGGATCACCACGATCGACGAGTTCGAGCGGCTTGACAACATCCGGATGTCGGTGCGCGTTAATGGTGAGACATGGGGCGAGGGCGATACATCGGAAATGCTCTGGACACCGGAAGAACTCATTGCTTACGTGTCCCTCGGCGACTACGCGCAACCGGGCGACGTGATCGGTTCAGGCACGATGGGCAACGGTTCGGCGCTCGAGCTCGAGCGCAGCGTGAAACCCGGCGACGTGATCGAGCTCGACGTGAAGGGAGTGGGTGTGCTGCGCAATCGCATCGCTCGGCAACCGCAGGAAACCTGGTGGCCGCAGCGGCGCACGCCTTTCATGTAAAGAGGGCTTCGCTTAAGCAGGCTTCGCTACGGTACGAGCCTACAATCGTCGGGGGACACGCCGGATCAACCGGGGTGTCCATCGGTTTCACTGGTGGCCCAGAAAACCTATCCGCCATCAGAGTGGAGAAAGGAGACAGACAATGAAGGTCAAACGCGTGCTGATCGTCGGCACCGGAATTGGCGGCGCCACTGCTGCCGTTACCCTGGCCAGGCAAGGATTCGACGTTCACTGCGTCGACATCAAGCCGGAGAGACCAACGGCAGGGGCGGGCATCTGTCTGCTCCACAACACGATGCGCGCGCTCGAGACGCTTGGCCTCGCCGATGCCTGTCGCGAAAGCGGGATGGCATTCGGAGTCTTTCGAGAGTTCGACGCGTCGGGCCAACTGCAGCACGTCCATCCCGCACCGCCGAGCTGCGGGATTCGCAGGCCGGAACTCGCACGTATCCTCGAGACGGCAGCGGAGGACAGCGGCGCGGTGCTGGAAAAGGGCGTGACGGTCCAGGACCTGACGGACCACGGCGATCGCGTCGACGTGCAGTTCTCGGATGGCCGACTGGCATCGTACGACCTGGTCGTCGCGGCGGACGGCGTGTATTCGGGGCTGCGCAAGCGCGTCTTCGGTGCCGACTACGAGCCGCGGTTCGCCGGCCAGAGCGTCTGGCGGTTCAACGCTCCGCGTCCTGAACAGGCCGACGGCTTCTGTCTGTATCGAACGCCGACCGGCAAGGTCCTGGGGATTTTCCCGACCTCGCGAGAGAGCTGCTACATGTTTTATCTCGAAAGCAGCCGCGAACCGCTGCGCATCGCGCCAGACCAGTCGCACCTTCTCATCCGCGAGCGGCTGGCCGAGTTCGACGCGCCGGCCATTCGTGACGCGCTCGACCTGATCACTGAAGCATCCCAGGTGATTTTCCGTCCGTTGGACATCACGCTGGTGCCCATACCCTGGCATCGCGGGCGCGTGGTGCTGCTGGGCGATGCCGCGCATGCGCCGACGCCGCAGATGACCTCCGGCGCGGGCATGGCAGTGGAGGATGCCGTGGTGCTGGCGGAATGCCTCGCGGGCGGCGCGTCGGTCGAGGACGCGCTGACCGGTTATGACCGGCGCCGCTTCGAGCGCGTGAAGCGGATCTACGATGCCTCGCTGCAGCTCTGCCTGAATGAACAGGAGGATTCGGTCGCTAACAAGGACCGGTCGGCTGCATTGTTGCTTGAGACGTACCGGTATCTCGGTCAGCCCATCTAGGAACGATGCGACATTACCTTTCCGGTCCAAGCAATCGTCATGGGCCGGAGATCGATGCAGATGGATGGCGGCGCGCAGGCTGCGTGGTGCGAACCGGACCAGCGCGCTTGCAAGGCATGATGTTCGCAGCGTGGATGTTCCTGCGATGCGACGGTAACCAATACGTCTCACGTCGTGAGACGGTTTCATCAACTGGACGATGACAATGAAAATCCTCGGACCTGACACACTCGTCTTCGGTGTCGAAGACGTCGAAAGCTGCATGCAATTTCTTCTCGACTACGGTCTCACTCGACAGGGCGAAGACAGATTCGAAGCCCTGGACGGAACCGGGGTCGTCATTCGCCCCAAGGACGATCCGTCGCTGCCGGCATGGCCGTTTGCGACGGCCAATCAGCTGCGCAAGACTATCTACGGCGTGACAGACCAGGCGACGCTCGAGGAGATCGCCAGCGAACTCGAAAAGGACCGCGAGGTGACGTCGCTCCCCGACGGCTCGATTGAGGCGGTTGACGATGCGGGGTTCGTGCTGGGGTTTCAGATCACCGTGCGCCGCGAATTGCAGCTTCCGGCCGAGCCGGTGAACGCGCCGGGCGATGGCCGCCGCGGGGTCAACGTGACGGGTGCGTTGACCGGCGAGAACGAGCCGCCGCCGCGCCCGAGGACGCTGTCGCACGTCGTGTATTTCGTGCCGGACACGGACAAGGCGGAGGCGTTCTACGTCAACCGACTCAAATTCCGGCTGAGCGACAAGTTCATCGGCATGGGGCCGTTCCTGCGCCCTGCCGGGACGCTCGATCACCATACGCTGTTCCTGATCCAGACACCGCCGTTCATGCAGGGCTGCGAGCATTTCACGTTTCACCTCGGCGGCCCGACGGAGGTGATGCGTGCCGGCAGCGCGTTCGCGGCAAAAGGCTATGAATCGTATTGGGGCCCGGGCCGTCACCAATTCGGCTCGAACTGGTTCTGGTATTTCAACTCGCCGTTTGGCTGTCATATCGAGTACGACGCTGACATGGATCTGCACGACGATTCCTGGGTGCCACGTATCGCCCCCGCGCATGCGGACCGCGCTCAGGAGTTCCTGCTCCAGTGGCGTGAAAAGTGGGCACCGGGCGGTCCGCCGCCGTCGTCCGAACCGCAGCAGGCATGACACCGGATGAAGGCCGCCGGCTCACTGCGCTGGATGCGTCTTTGCGAATTGAGCGAGCTTCCGATCTCGGGAGCGCGCGGGTTCGATTTGCAGCGGCGCGGCGTCGACGATCTCTTCATCGTTTGCCGGGACGGGCTGATTCGCGGTTACCGGAATTCGTGCCCTCATTGGCCGGGCTCGACGCTTCCGTGGCGCAAGGACGCTTATCTCGATCGTTCGATGGAGCACATCGTCTGCCATGGACACGGCGCGAAATTCACGCTGGACGATGGTCTCTGCATACTGGGCCCATGTCTCGGGCAAAAACTCGAATCGGTTCCGCTACGAATCGAGCATGACCAACATCTCAGCATCTTGTGGTGCTGAAGCGACTCCGCGATCGATTGCAGTCGGGTCCGGAATGCCGATGTTTCGATACGTTAATATGACATGCGACGGGCCGGTCCAACGGTGTTTGTTCTGCGGTGAGATCGGCCCGGACGTCGCTGGAGTGAATCGCTTGTGAAAACGGGAGATGGCCGGCTCGGTGCCGATGCGTCGATTACGCGCGCGCTGTGGGCGCTTTACCTTTGCTGTTTCACCAGCCTGGCGTCGATGAGGATCTGTGACGCGATGCTGCCGTCGCTCGAAACCCATTTCACGACTACGCCTCAACATGCCGCGCGGACGATTTCCCTCTTCGCGCTGACGTACGGTGCATCCCAGTTGTTCTTCGGTCCGTTGGGCGATCGCATCGGAAAGATCAGGGTGGTGGGTGTCTCCGCCGCAGTCAGTGCCCTTGGCAATCTTGCCGCATCGGCATCCGGCAACATTGATCAGCTCATTTTTGCTCGGGTCGCGGCAGGCGTCATGACGGCGGGCATTGTCCCGATGACGATGGCGTGGATCGGCGACAACGTTCGTTACGAACGCAGACAGGAAATTCTCGCGGGGCTGCTCGGGGCGACGGTACTGGGAACGATTTACGGTCAATGGGCCGGAGGTCTGATTTCATCGCTGGCAGGGTGGCGGACCGCATTCGTCACGCTTGCCGTCGCGTTTGGCGCAGGCGGAATGCTGACGCTGATGCAGACGTTGCCTCATGCCGAATGCCGCGGGCCGGCGAAGTCGCCATTCTGGCGCGACGTGGTTTCCGTATTGCGGACACCTTGGGCTCGCATGGTGCTCCTGATCGCCATGTTCGAAGGCGCGCTGGCTTATGGTGCACTCGCCTTTTTGCCCACCCATTTTCACGACGAACTCGGCTTCCCGATGTCGGAAGCGGGGCTCGTGGTCGGCTTGTACGGGATAGGCGGTCTCTTTTATAGCCGTGCTGCAAAAATACTGCGCCGACATGCTGCGGAGGCCGGATTTGCCGCGATCGGCGGTGTGGTATTGCTTGGCGCGCTTGGTCTGCTCGCTGGTCAGCATGAACGAAGTCTCAGCCTGATCGCATGTTTCGGCGCCGGCTTCGGCTTCTATATGTTGCATAACACGCTTCAACTGAATGCCACGCAAATGAATCCGGAGTGTCGGGGCACGGCAGTCGCGCTGTTCTCTTGCTTTCTCTTTCTAGGACAATCCATCGGTGTGCTGGTAGGTGTTGCAATCGTTCAACACCGTTCAACGTCTGCACTTTTGCTCACGAGCGGGATAGGGCTGCTGGCGACGGCTGCAATTTTCTCGTTTCTTTTGTTGCGCAGGAGGGCTGCGGTGGCGGTCGAACAAACCAGGGGAGAGAGTGCCCGGCATACGGGGTGTTGACGCCAGTCGTTGGTCTTGTGGCTGACAAGCGGGATTCGTGATGAGAAAGGCACAAACTTACGCCACTCGCTGAGTATTCCAGTCCGTTCGCGCGGTCGCGCATTGCGTTCGAGGGTGGGCCTCTCAGTAGTCGCCCTGGCTGGAATTGCAATTCACCGTATGGCTCATCGAAAAGCTCGGCCGCCGTACGCTGACAGTGCCACCGCAGTGGCTTTGCACTGTAGTCCTTGGACCGATCGGCGTCTGGGTCAGCTCGCAGCCAATCGCCGTTCTCGTGCTGTTTCTGATCTTCTCAGTCTTCAACGCAGGGTATAACACGCTGACTGCCATTTACCTCGCGGAGGTTTTCCCCACTGAAGCGCGCGGAATCGGAACGGGCTTCGCTGCCGCGGTCAGCAGAATTGGGACCGGCGTCGGCACCTTCCTTTTACCCTGGTCGATGTCTCACGTCGGCGCCTCCGGGACGATGCTGATTGCTGCTGGCATCGCCGGTCTCGGCGCGGCGTTGTCGCATGGCGTGCGCCGGAGACGAAAATCAAGAGCCTGACAGAAATGGCCGCAGGCTATACGCCTGAAAATGAACCTCGCGACGAACGTGATGCAGTGCCGCGTTCCCTTCGCTGGCCGCAAGCTGGCGGGTGACGAGCGATCGGTCGAATCACTGTTTATTGCGATCGGCGAGTGCTTCGAACTCGCCGACGAGTACTTGCTGGAAAGTATCCAGCACTTCGTTGTATTCGCAGTTCTTCGGTGTCGCGAGCTGGAACTGAGCAGCGTGGCTCAGTTTGTTCGCGAGTACCTTGTGCATCTTCCCGGACATAACCCACGGCGCCGCAATATGATCCGGCAGGAAGCCGATGTGCGCGCCTGACAAGATGAAGATCGCATCAGCTTCCGTGTTCTCGGAGAACGCAGTTGGTCGTTCATTGCGCAACGTAGATTCGACGGTGTTCGATTTGTACAGTCGGGCGACATTGCTCACCCGCTTCACGTCATCGATCGAGAGCGTCCTCTTCGCGTACAACGGATGCGCGGTTCCGCAGTAGAGCGACTGGGTTTCGACGAACAAGGGCACGTAATTCAATCCCACCTGATGTCCTGAAAAGTACCCGACAGCGAGATGCAGTTCGCCCTTCAGAAGCTTCCGTTCGAGCTCGTCAGGCGAGCACGCGAGAATCTCGATCATCACATCCGGCCCATGCTCGCGGAATCGACCGACTGCAGCCGCAATCGATTCAATCACGTCGGGCGCAAGGCGTTCCGACAGTCCTATCCTTAGATCGCCAAGCAGCGTACCCGACACGTGTTGGGTATCGCGCGTGAAGACGTCAAGTGCCTGCAAGAGCCGCCGTGTGGACTGCAGTACTCGCTCTCCCTTCGGCGTTAGCCGGAAGCCGCTTTTTCCCCGGTCGCAGAGTCGGAAGCCAAGCCGGGCCTCGAGTTTGGCCATCTGCGTGCTGATCGTCGAGGGGGCCATTCCGAGCTTACCTTGCGCGGCGCTGAACCCGCCGCTCTCCACGATCGTAATGAAGAGGCGCAGCAGTTGCAGGTCCATGTCCCTGATCGTTTTGAGCATGCTGATACATCGCGTCGGCGTGAAGTTAGCTTATGATATTTCATATTTGTTCCGTATTGCGAGGGCGGCATCATTGGTCGTGATGTCGGTCGGTGGCGTACCACCACTTCGCATAGAAAGGAACACGAAAGTTGAAAAAGAATGATCTCGCCTTCACGCGTGACAGCCTGTACGGCACGGTCGCGGAACCCAGTTTTGCAGGTGCGACGAGCTTCATGCGTCGACGCTTCAGTCGTGATCTCGACGGCGTCGATCTTGCCATCACCGGCGTGCCGTACGATGCTGCGGCCTCACATCGGCCGGGCACCCGCTTCGGGCCGCGGGGGCTGCGTATTGCGTCGACAGGGATCGCGTGGGAGCGCCCGTGGCCGTGGGAATTCGATCCGTTCGACGTACTTGCCGCGGTCGACTATGGCGACTGCGCATTTGATCTGGGGCAACCTGAATCGGTCCCTAATGCGATCGAGCGGCACGCGGATGAAATCCTGCAGCGAAATTGCGCAATGCTCACGCTCGGCGGGGATCACTTCATCACGTATCCTCTTTTGAAGGCTCACGCGAAAGTCCACGGCCCCCTTTCTCTCGTCCACTTCGACGCGCACACCGATACATGGCCGGATCATGACGCGAAGCGGATCGATCACGGGACGATGTTCTTTCACGCGGCGAAAGAGGGTTTGGTCGTACCGGAGCGGTCGATCCAGGTGGGCATCCGCACGACCAATGACGACCCGATGGGTTTTGAAATTGCAGACGCGCGGCAGGTGCACCGTTCAACGCCGGAGGCGATTGCGGCACGCATTCGGGAACGGGTCGGCGACCATCCCGTATATCTGACGTTCGATATCGACTGTCTCGATCCGGCCTTTGCTCCGGGAACCGGTACACCGGTCTCCGGTGGGCTGTCCAGTTACCAGGCATTCGAAATCCTCCATCACTTGCGAGGCATCAATCTGGTCGGAATGGACGTCGTCGAAGTGTCACCGCCCTATGACCATGCTGAGATCACGTCTCTTGCAGGCGCGATGATCGCTCTGGAAATGATTTGCCTTTACGCGTGGCGGAAGCAAAACCGATAACGAATGGCGAGCGGGTAGCGCTGATCGTTCGATCGGCGCTGCGCAAGATGCCCAAGAACGGTGGCGGGCGGTAGCTTTGGGGAGATGCGACGCGCTAATGCGTGTCGAATCTCTCGTTCGATCCGGGGAGCGTACACAAGTCACCTCAGTTTACGGAAACAATACTGGATCATCGAATGAGTATCAATTCGTAATGCGAAATATAAGAGAAGATTTTTTTGTTGTCGATTCAATAAGTATTAAGGAGACGATTTTGAAGAAGCTGCTTGTTTGCGTTGCCCTTGCATCGATCGCAGCAGGATCCTACGCGAAGGACTGGACAACGGTTCGTTTTGGCGTTGCGCCTGGCTTTGCTCCGTTCGAGTCGAAAACCGCGGATGGCAAGCTTGCCGGTTTTGATATCGACCTCGGTAACGAGATTTGCGCGAGGCTGAAGACGAAGTGTGTGTGGGTCGAGAACGATTTCGACGGCATGATCCCTGCATTGAAGGCCAAGAAATTCGACGGCGTGCTGTCGTCGATGTCGATCACGGCACAGAGAGCCGAGCGGATCGCGTTTTCCGACAAGATTTACAACGCACCGACACGTCTTCTGACGAAGAAGGGCTTGAACCTGCAGCCGACGGTGGAGTCCCTGAAGGGCAAGATGGTCGGCGTCGAGCAGGGCACGATCCAGGAGACCTACGCGAAGACCTATTGGGCCCCGAAGGGCGTTCAAGTCGTGCCGTATCAGAACCAGGACGGCGTGTACCAGGACCTGATCGCCGGTCGCCTCGACGCGGCACTGCAGGACGCAGTGCAGGCCGATCTCGGTTTCCTGAAGACGCCGCGCGGTTCGAACTTTCATTTCGTCGGTGGCGACATCAGCGATCCGAAGACCCTCGGTAGTGGTGTGGGCATCGGTATGCGCAAGGAAGACACCGATCTGAAGGCGAAGATCGATGCGGCCATCGGCGACATGATCAAAGACGGCACGTACAAGAAGATCGAGAAAAAGTACTTCGCATTCGACATCTACGGCGGCTGAGGTTTTCGCGGCGCACGCGGTTCATCCCGCGCTGCGCGGCATGCCATTCTGGTTTCCGGAAACGCTCACATGATCTTCCAAGGATTTGGCCCGCTGTTGTGGGTCAGCACGCTCGAGACCGTGAAGCTCGCGGTGCTGTCGCTCGCCGCGTCGCTCATACTGGGCCTCGCGGGCGCGGCAGCGAAACTG